>JAQSXP010000129.1 GCA_029256605.1 Devosia sp.
ATTCATCACCACCAGCCGATCGGCCAGGGTCATGGCTTCGAGCTGGTCGTGGGTCACGTAAAGGCTGGTGGTCTTAAGCCGGCGCTGCAGGCGGCGGATTTCTACCCGCATCTGCACGCGCAGCTTGGCGTCGAGGTTCGAGAGCGGCTCGTCGAACAGGAAGGCCGATGGCTCGCGCACAATGGCCCGGCCCATGGCGACGCGCTGGCGCTGGCCACCCGAAAGGGCGCGCGGCTTGCGGTCGAGCATTGGTCCGATCTCGAGAATCTCGGCGGCTTCCTTGACGCGCCGGTCGATCTCGGCCCGCGGGGTGCCGCGGTTCTTGAGCCCGTATTCCAGGTTTCCGCGTACCGTCATATGCGGGTAAAGCGCATAGTTCTGGAACACCATGGCGATGTCGCGCTCGGCCGGCTCGGCCTTGACCACGTCGCGGCCATTGATCTCGATCCGCCCGGAAGTCACGGTTTCCAGCCCCGCCACCATGCGCAGCAGAGTGGATTTGCCGCAACCGGACGGCCCGACCAGCACGATCATCTCGCCATCGGCGACATTGAGGTTGATGCCTTTGACCGCCATGGCGTCGCCGCCATAGCTCTTCTTGAGGTCGACCAGGTTGATGGTTGCCATATCTATTTTTCCGTTTCGACCAGGCCTTTAACGAACAGGCGCTGCATGAGAAGGATAACGAGCACTGGCGGCAGCATGGCGAGCATTACCGCTGCCATGACGAGGTTCCAGTACGGGTCGGAGTCGGCGCTGGCCGCGAGCCGTTTGATGCCCATCACGATGGTGTAGTAGCGGCTGTCGGTGGTCACCAGCAGCGGCCACAGATACTGCACCCAGCCATAGATGAAGAGGATCACGAACAGCGCCGCGATATTGGTCCGGCTCAGGGGCAGCAGGATGTCGCGGAAGAACTTCATCGGTCCTGCGCCATCCACCCGCGCCGCTTCCATCAGTTCATCGGGAATGGTCAGGAAGAACTGGCGGAAGAGGAAGGTTGCCGTTGCCGAAGCGATCAGCGGAATGGTGAGACCGGCATAGCTGTTGAGCATTCCCAGATCCGCCACCACCTTGAACGTGGGCATGATGCGCACTTCCACCGGCAGCATCAGGGTGATGAAGATCATCCAGAAGGCCAGCAAGCGGAACGGGAACTTGAAGTAGACGATCGCATAGGCCGAGATGATCGAGATGGCGATCTTGCCGATGGCGATGGTGAGCGCCATTAGCGTTGAGTTGATCAGCATCAGCCAGACCGGCGGCGCCCCGGCCGAAGACAGGCCATTGGTGAGCATCCGCGCATAGTTGTCGATCATATGCGGCCCGGGCAGCATTGGCGCCAGCCCACGCGAGAACGCGTCGGCGCCATGGGTTGACGCAACAAACGCCAGGTAGACGGGAAACGCCACCACAGCCACGCCGACGATCAGCAGCAGGTGCGTCAGGATATTGAGGATAGGCCTGTTCTCGACCATGAAACCGGCCTCCTAGTATTGCACGCGCCGTTCGACCCAGCGGAACTGGACGACGGTCAAAGCGATAACGATCAGCATCAGCAGCACCGACTGGGCAGCCGAAGAGCCGATATTGAGACCCACGAAACCATCGGCATAAACCTTGTAGACCAAGGTATTGGTCGCGCCGGCGGGGCCACCTGCGGTGGTGCCGTCGATGATGCCGAAAGTGTCGAACATGGCGTAGTTGATGTTGACGATCATCAAGAAGAAAGTCGTCGGCGATAGCAGCGGGAACACGATGGTCCAGAACCGCTTGAACGGGCCGGCGCCATCAATGGCCGCCGCCTCGATCAGCGACTTGGGCACCGATTGCAGGCCCGCCACGAAAAACAGGAAATTGTAGGAAATCTGCTTCCAGCTGGCCGCGATGATCACGAGGATCATGGCGTCGTTGCCGTTGACGCGGTGGTTCCAGCGATAGCCGAATGCATCCAGCAGATAGGGGACAATGCCGATCGTGGGGTTGAACATGAACCACCACAGAATACCGGCAACGATGGGGGCCACGGCATAAGGCCAGACCAGGAGCGTGGTGTAGAACTTGCCCGAGCGCAACAGCCGGTTCACGGCCACCGCCAGCAGCAGCGCCACACCCATCGAGAGGATGGTGACGCCCACGGCGAACACCGCCGTGTTGGACGCGGCGCGCAGATAGCCCGGGTCGGCAAACAGCCGGGTATAGTTCTGGAACCAGATAAAGGTGGTTCGGAAGCCGAACGGGTCTTCGCGTTCGAAGCTCGACCGGACCGCCTGGGCCGCCGGCCACAGGAAGAAAATGATGGTGATGATCAGCTGCGGCGCCAGCAGCGCGTAAGGCAGCAACTTGTTGGGGAAAATCGTGCGTTTGGACTGCATTGGGGCTCGCTGGCTGGGCCTCGGATGAAGACCCGCACCATTGGCGCGGGCCTTCCTGACGGTAGCGGATTAGCTGTTGTTGGCTTCGAAATCGCGCAGGATCTGGTTGCCGCGCTCTACGGCGCTGTCCAGGGCTTCCTGGGCGGTCTTCTGGCCGGCCAGCATGGCTTCGAACTCGGCGTCAACCGCATCGCGAACCTGAGTTAGGTTACCGAAGCGCACGCCCTTGGAGTTGGCGGTCGGGGTGCCACGCATGATCTGCTCGATGGCAATGTCCGAGCCGGGGTTCTCGGCATAGTAACCCTGCTCCTGGCCCAACTCGTAGGCAGCCGTGGTGATCGGCAGGTAGCCGGTGAACTGGTGCCAATCGGCCTGCACTTCGGGCTGGCTGAGATAGGTGAAGAACTTGGCGACGCCCGAATACACTTCGTCAGACTTGCCGTTCAGCACCCAAAGGGTCGCGCCACCGATGATCGAGTTCTTGGGCTCGTCGATCAGGTCGTCATAATAGGGCAGGGGCGCAAAGCCGACTTCGAAGTCCACAGCATTGCGGATCACGCCGGCGCGGCCAGCCGAGGAGTTCATGAACATCGCGCATTCCTGCGCCACGAACTTGGGCTGCGAATCGTTGCCGCCCACAGGGCCGCCATACTGGAACAGGCCTTCGTCAGCCCACTTCTTGAGATTGCCCCAATGCTTGACGACAGCTTCATTGTTGAACGTCAGCTCGGAAGCTGCGCCACCAAAGCCGTTTTCAAGCGTGCCGAACGGCTGATCGTGCAGAGCCGACATGTTCTCGGTATGGATCCAGGTGATCCAGGCCGTGGTCAGGCCGCACTTGGCTGCGCCGGAATCGACGATCTTGCGCGAGAATTCTTCCACTTCCGCCCAGGTCTTAGGCGCAACTTCCGGGTCAAGCCCGGCTTTCTCGAACACGTCCTTGTTGTAGTAGAAAATGGGCGTGGACGAGTTGAAGGGCATCGACAGGATGTTGCCTTCGGTGTCCGAATAATAGCCCACGACTGGCTGCAGGAACGCGCTCGGCTCCCACGGCTCGCCCTTGTCGGTCATCAGCTGGTGCACGGGGTAAACGGCGCCCTGGGCGGCCATCATCGTGCCGGTACCAACTTCATAAACCTGCACGATGGCGGGCTGCTCGTTGGCGCGGAAAGCTGAAATCGCGGCATTGAGGGTTTCGGGATAGGTGCCCTTGAAGACGGGCGTCACCTTGTATTCGGTCTGGCTTTCATTGAAGCCCTGCGCCACTTCCTCGAGCTTTTCACCGAGCTCGGCGCTCATGGCGTGCCACCAGGTGATTTCGGTCTGGGCATAAGCCGGTGTCGCGCCCATCACGGCGACCAGTCCGGCAGACAACAGCAAAGCGTTCTTGAACATGCTCACTCCCATGTTATTGCGCTGGGAGCTTTTCGTCCCAAGCTTAGTAGCACTTGATAGCATCGATTCTTCCTTTGCAAACTGAAATGCTCATTTGAACATTCAAGAACGGGGGTTGATGGCCTTGCTGCAGCCTGCTTAGGCTTCTAGTTGGAGCGCCTAACGGTTTTATGACAGCGCGGATCGCCATTCGCGCTTTTGCCCCAGGCAGTTGCAACTCTTGGGTTCATGTGAACATCATAAGGGCTGGCTATTCGGCCGCTCAAGGAGGCGTGGTTTGTATTTCATCGCAGTGCATCTGGTAGCTGCCATCGTGCTGCTGCTCTGGGCAGTGCGCATGGTGCGGACCGCAGTGGAACGCGCCTATTCGCCCCAGCTCAAGCGCCTCCTGGCCTATGCGAACAAAAGCCGCATCGGCGCCGCCGCTGCCGGCACTGCCATGGCCGTTGCCCTGCAAAGCTCCACTGCCGTGGCCGCGCTCGCCTCGAGCTTTGCTGCCGGCGGGCTCCTCGAAGGGGGCACGGGCCTCGCACTGATGCTGGGGGCCTATTTCGGCTCGGCCCTCGTCGCCAGCATCCTGTCCTTTGATCTCACCCTCCTCATGCCCCCGCTGATCATCATTGGCGGCATGCTGTTCCTGCGCGGCCAAAGCCGGGGCACCAAGCAACTCGGCCGCATGGTGCTGGGCATCGCCTTTGTGCTCCTGTCGCTGCAAATGGTGGGCGAAGCCACCGCGCCCTGGCGCGACAGCCGGGCCCTCGGCTCAGTGATCACCTATCTGCAGGGCGATCTCTGGACCGGTTTCCTTGTCGCCGCGCTTATTACCTGGCTGAGCTATTCCTCGGTCGCCAGCGTGCTCGTCATCATCTCCTTTGGCGCCACCGGCCTCATTCCCCTTGAAGTTGCGACCGCCTTTGTGCTGGGCGCCAATCTCGGCGGCACCATCATCTCCTGGAGCATGACGCGCGGCGCCGATATCCGCGCCCAGCGCATCGCCGTGGGAGCCCTCTTGTTCCGGGGCGGCGCCGCGGTGCTGGTGCTGCTGCTCGTGCAAGTGCTGCCGCATCTGCTCGATGCCATTCCCGGGGGCGTGGGCCTGCAGGCCAGCATCCTCCATATCGGTTTCAACTTCGGTGTCCTCGTCCTCGGCCTGCCCCTGACCGGCCTCGTGGCGCGGATGACGGAACGCTTCATCAGCGAATCGCCGGCCGAAGGCGAGCTCAATGTCGCCCGGCTGCGCTCCAATGCACTGCTCTCGACCCCCACTGGCAACATCGATGCCGCGCTCGCCAGCGCCACGCGCGAATTGCTGCGCATGAGCGAAACGGTCGAGGTCATGCTCCAGCCGGTGATGGAAATCTTTCAAAGCTGCGACAAGACTGCCATCCGTCGCATCAAGGCGCTCGAGTCCGAGGTCGATCAGGCCAATCGCGAGATCAAGCTGTTCCTCACGCGCCTTGAATGGGAGGAAATGGACGCTGCCCAGACCCGCCGCGCCAAGGACCTGACCAATTTTGCCATCAGCCTCGAACAGGCCGGCGACATCATCGTCAAGCAGCTGCTCAAGCTCGCCGAGCAAAAGCAGGAGCGGCGGCTCGCCTTTTCATCCCAGGGCTGGAACGAGCTAACGGACCTCCATGCGCGCGTGCTGGGCAACATGCAACTGGCCTTCAATGTGCTTGTGTCCGAGGACACCGATTCGGCCCGCCAGCTCGTGGCGGAGAAGGACGAGATCGGCGTTCTCGAGCGGCGCAGCATGGAGCAGCATTTCAGCCGCATGCGCGACGGCAACCC
>JAQSXP010000130.1 GCA_029256605.1 Devosia sp.
GATCGGCGAAGGCAATGATTGGCTCGAAATCCTGGGCTGCGGCATGGTGCATCCCAATGTGATCCGCAATGCCGGGCTCGACCCGGATGTGTATCAAGGTTTTGCCTGGGGCATGGGGATCGACCGCATCGCCATGCTCAAATATGGCATGCCCGATCTGCGCCAATTCTTTGACGCCGACCAGCGCTGGCTCGACCATTATGGGTTCCGCCCGCTGGACCTGCCAACCTTGTTTGGCGGGCTGTCGAGCTAACGGTATGGCTGACCTGCCGCCCCCTTACCGCGATGCCATCCAGTTCAGCTTCGGCGACTCGCCTGAGTTGGCGGACGAGCTGCTCGCCCTCGTGCTTGCCGGCAAGAAGACGGCAACCTGCGGCGCCTTGCGTGATTTCGGGCAAGGCAAGGAACCCCTGCCCCAGGCCGGACGGCGCGATGTCGTGCTGAATGGAGCGGGGCAAGCGGCGGCGGTGATCGAAACCCTCTCGGTCGAGGTCAAGCGGTTCGATGAGATCGGTTCGGAGTTCAGCGAGCTTGAGGGCGAGGGCCCCTATGCCGAGTGGCGCGCCGGCCATGAGCGTTATTTCGTTCGCAACGGTGGCTTTGCTCCCGACATGCCGGTGGTCTGCGAGCAGTTTCGGCTCGTTGAGGTACTGCCTGCCGGGCGCCCCGTCTATAATCAGGTGGCGCGGCCGATCTTCATCGTCACCGATATCGAGTCGGACGGCCCGACCCCGCTGCACAATTCGATGTTGAGCTTTGCCGCCGTCGCGGTTGAGGCCGACGGCACGCGACATGGCGAGTTCGAGGCCGTGCTGCAGCCGCGCCCGGATCGGCAGGCCAACGAAACCACCATGGCTTGGTGGCAAACGCAACCCGAAGCCTGGGCAGCTGCCACAACGGGGGCCGAGCCCGCCGAAACGGTTATGCCGCGCTTTGCCGATTGGGTGGAAAACCTGCCCGGACCCAAGGTCTTTGCTGCCGCCCCCCTGATGTTCGACGGCCTGTGGATGGACCATTATCTCGACCAGTTTGCCGGCACGCGGGTGTTGAGCGGGCCCTTCAAGGGCCGGCAAATCTTTCGCGGCGGGGGGGTCTGCCTTTACACCATGGCCGGAACGCTGCGTGGTGCACCCTATCTCGATTGGGGCATGAGCAAGCTGCCGGCCGAGTTCTACGGCCATATCGCCCACACCCATCATGCGATCGACGATGCCCGCGGCTTTGCCCGGGTCCTTGTCGAATTGTTCAAGATTTCCCGCGCCCTGCCGCCGATCACCGGCAGCCAGAGCGACTTCCGTTAAGGTATGCGATCATGAAGTTCACCCTTGAATGGCTCCGCGAGCATCTCGACACCACAGCCTCCATGGATGAGATCAGCAAATCGCTGACCATGATCGGCCTCGAAGTGGAAGGCGTGGAAGATCAGGGCGAAGCGCTGAAGAGCTTTGTGGTGGCCCATGTCGTTTCAGCCGAGCAGCACCCCAATGCCGACCGGCTGCGCGTGTGCAAGGTCGATGCGGGCAGCGGCGAGATGATCGATGTCGTGTGCGGCGCGCCCAATGCCCGGACCGGGCTCAAGACCGTGTTCGCGTTCCCTGGGACCTATATCCCGGGCAAGGACATGACTATCGGGGTGGGCAATATTCGCGGCGCCGCCTCCAATGGCATGCTGTGCTCGGCGGCCGAGCTCGACCTGTCGAGCGACCATGACGGCATCATCGAGCTGCCCGAAGATGCACCCGTCGGCCAGCGCTATGTCGATTATGCCGGCATCAATGGTGTCGTCTTTGACATTTCGATCACGCCCAATCGCGGCGACGCCACTGGCGTTTATGGCATCGCCCGTGATCTGGCAGCCTTTGGCCTTGGCACCTTGAAGCGCACCGACATGTCGCCCGTGGCCTCGAAGGACCCGAGCCCATTGGCGCCCCTGCCGCACCAATTCGCCGAAGGCGAGCCCAAGGCCATCCGCAAATTCGCTGGCCGGGTCATTCGCAACATCAAGAATGGCCCCTCGCCTGAGTGGCTGCAAAGCCGCCTGCGCGCGGTGGGTCTGCGCCCGATCAATGCGGTGGTGGATATCACCAATCTGGTGTCGCTGGGCTGGGGGCGTCCCCTCCATGCATATGATGCCGACAAGATCGTGGGCCAGCCAGTGCTGCGCAATGCGCGCGCCGGGGAGAGCCTCGATGGTCTCGACAACAAGCTCCACCCGCTCGACGAAACCATGACGGTGATCGCCGACGAGCAGGGGCCGCTCTGCCTTGGCGGCATCATGGGCGGCGAACGCTCGGGTTGCACCGACGGCACCACCACGATCCTGATGGAATGCGCCAGCTGGGATCCTGATCTGATTGCCCGGACCGGACGCAAGACCGGCATTGTTTCGGATGCGCGTTACCGGCTGGAGCGTGGCGTTGACCCGGCGCTGACCGAACCTGGTCTCGAGCTGGCCACCCGGCTGGTCCTGGAGCTCTGCGGCGGCGAGCCGGCTGAGCCAGTGATCTCGGGCGAGGACGTCTTCCCCAATACGCGGATAGAATTCCCGCTTTCCGAGGTCAAGCGCCTGACCGGCCTGACGGTTGAACCCGGCCGGATCGAGGCCATCCTCGAACGTCTCGGTTTTACTGTGAGCGGCAGTGGGGAGATGCGCGCCGTCGCTGTACCCAGCTGGCGGCCGGACATCACGCAAAAGGCCGATATCGTCGAAGAAGTGATGCGCATGGTGGGCGTTGATGCCGTGCCCGTCGAGCCACTGCCGCGCCTGCATCATGTCGCCCCGCGCGTGCTGACGACCATGCAGAACCGGCGGCGTATTGCGCGGCGCCTGCTGGCCGCCCGCGGTTTGGACGAGGCGGTCACATGGTCGTTCATCTCGCACAAGGAAGCCCTGCGCTTCGGCGGCGGCGGCGAGACCCTGCAGCTGGCCAATGCCATTGCTTCTGATATGACCGATATGCGCCCTTCCCTGCTGCCGGGCCTGTTGGCCGCGGCCCGGCGCAATTCCAATCGCGGCATCGAAGATCTGGCCCTATTTGAGGTCGGGCAGGTGTTCCTGTCCGATGCTCCTGAGGGCCAGCACACCTATGCGACTGGCATTCGCACCGGCACGGCCAAGCTGACCGGCAGCGGGCGCCGCTGGGACGGCAAGGCGGAACCCGTTGGCGTGTTTGACGCCAAGGCGGATCTGGCAGCCGTGCTCGACGCCCTTGGCGTTGATATCGAGAAGGTGCAGGTGCTGCCCGAAGCCGCCTCTTGGAGCCATCCCGGGCGGGGCGGTCGCCTGGCGCTCGGACCCAAGGTGACGCTGGGCTGGTTTGGCGAGCTGCACCCGGCCCTCAGTGCCGAGCTTGACCTTGCTGGGCCGGTGGCAGCCTTCGAAATTGATCTCGATGCCTTGCCCGAGCCGCGCAGCAAGCCGACGCGCACCAAGCCAGCGTTGCCGCTTTCCAGCCTCATGCCCTTGAGCCGCGACTTCGCCTTTGTGGTCGACAAGTCTGTGTCCGCCGGGACGATCATCAAGGCCGCCCGTGGTGCCGAAAAGGCACTGATTACCGGCGTCGAGGTGTTCGATGTGTATGAAGGCACCCATGTTGGCGAGGGCAAGAAGTCGGTGGCGATCGCGGTAACGCTGCAGCCCACCGACAAGACACTGACAGACGAGCAGATCGAGAAGGTTTCGGCCGCTGTGGTCAATGCCGTCACGAAAGCCAGCGGCGGCGTGCTCCGAACATAGGAGCCTAGCGCCGCCGGGGCCGCTCGGCGCGCCAGGCCAGCACAGAGATCAACAGCCCCAGTGCTAGAACCGCGAGCAAGGGCCAGTGGCGCCATTGGGCAAACGGCGTGCTGGCCAGCCGCTCGTACGGGCGCACATCCAGCGCGGCCATCTCCAGGGGCGTCAGTTGCCTGGTGATGCGGCCCAGCGGATCAGTGGCAAAGGTAATGCCAGTATTGGCCGCCCGGATCAGGCTCATCCCCTCTTCCACCGCCCGCACCCGGGCGTGATGCGCATGTTGGGCCGGGCCGATCGAACCGTCGAACCAAGCATCATTGGTGACGTTGAACAGAAACTGGGCTTCCGCCGTGTCGCCCAGATCACCGGAAAACAGGATCTCGTAGCAGATCAGCGCCAATAGGGACGGCGTGCCCGGCAGGTTCAGCAAGCGCCGGCGCGCGTCGCCATGGCCCCAGCCTTCCGCGCCGGGCACGAACTGCTTGATGCCAAGCTGGGAAAAGAAGTCCTGAAAAGGCAGGAACTCGCCAAAGGGCACCAGGTGGGCCTTGTCGTAGCTCTCGATCACCTCACCATCGTTGTTGATCGCCAGAATGGCGTTGAAGGGCGGACCCGATGGGCTGGTCGCGCCCGGAGCAAACTGCTGGCGCGGCGCTCCGGTGAGGAGGATGGTGTCGTCCGGCAGCATGCGGGCAATTCGCGCCAGCGCATCGGGATAGGACGCCAGAAAAAAGGGCAGGCTGGATTCAGGCCAAACCAGATGGGTGATGTCGGCAAGACCCTGGTCCTGCGGATCCATCCGGATTTCCGACAGCATCAGCAGCCGGTCGATGAGGCCAGCGGGATCGACCTGGGCCCAGTTGGCATGTTCATAAACGAGGGGCTGCACCAGCCGCATGGCGATATCGGTACGCTCGGCGACAGGGGTGCCTGCCAGCCGGTTGAAGCCATAACCCAGCTGGCCAGCCAGGACCGCCAGCGACAGGAAGAATGGGAGCAGCCGCCGCGAGAGCGGGCGCCCGTCAGCGGGCCAGATCAGGGCCGGCGTCATGGCCAGGAAGGCGGCAACAAAGGTGAGGCCATAAACGCCCACAAGAGCCGTAGCCTGCATCATCTCCGTTGTCGGCGTCAGGGCATAGCCAAGCAGGTCGAAGGGAAAGCCGGTTAGCACATGCCCCCGCGCCCATTCGGCGACGGTCACCAAGGTCGCGAGCGTCACAATGCGCCAGGGTCCGGTGGACCAGAGCAGGTGCGCGCCAGCACTGCCCAGCCCCCAAAAGCAGGCGATCAAAGCGGCAAGGGCCAAGATGGCAAAGGGCATCAGCACCAGCATGACGCCGCCCTCCACAAAGAAAGCCGCCCCCAACCAGTGAAACGCGACCGTGAAATAGCCCCAGCCGAAAGCAAAGCCAATGGTGAAGGCTGGTCCGAACAATCGCCGCCAGCCGCGACCAGGCTCGGCACCATCAAGGCACCAGACCCAGACGGGAAACGCCAGGAACAGCGCCGGCAACACGAACAATGGAGGCACGGCCAGCCCGGCCACCGCTCCGGCCAGGACAAGCAGCATGAAACGGCGCCAACCATGGCTCAGCATGGCAGCCTCGGCCAGCCAGGTCATTGCGAACTACTGCGCGAATCGGAATGCATCGCGGCAAGCTGGCTGCGTAAGGGTCGAGCGTCAAGGCGGTGCCAGGCAGCCTTTAGCGAGTTGATCGGCCTCGACACCAAGGGGCAAGGCCGCTAGAGCGGTTCTATGCAAACCCTGCCCGTCACCCTCGCCATCGATACCGCCGCGCCC
>JAQSXP010000131.1 GCA_029256605.1 Devosia sp.
TTGAAGGGGCGCAGCAGCACCAGCAAGATGCCGGCCGCAATATTGGATAGCGTTCCCTGCAAGGCCAGGGCGACCGCCAAGCCGGCGGCGCCAAGCACGGCCAGGATCGAGGCGGTCTGCACGCCGAACTGGCCCAGCACGATGATGATCGTCACCAGCAGCACGCCATAGCGCACCACCTGGGAGAGCAGGGGCACGATAGTGGGATCGCGATGCAGGCGCCCGGGCAGCAACTGCACCACATAGCGCGACAGCAGCCCCGCAAGTGTCCAGCCACCCACCAGCACGACAAGGGCAATCAGCGCCGACCAGATATTGGCGATGATCCAGGTGGATGACAGGGCGAGGAAATCGGAATTGAGCATAGGGGTCTCCAAGGCTTGCGCCAGCCAAAGCTGAAGGGGCGCCGATGGTTGCGCCCGATGGTGCATCGGGGATGGACTTGTTGATCCCGCTTATCAAGCCCCTGTGGAAAGTGAGATCGACGCTGGACAGCCTCCAATCCCTTTGCTAGAGAGGCGCCAACCTTGGTACCGGGTTTTCAACCGGGTGCGTAGCTCAGATGGTAGAGCAGCTGACTCTTAATCAGCGGGTCCACGGTTCGAGTCCGTGCGCACCCACCAAGGTTCTTTTCTTCCTTAAGATTTGCGATAAACGGCAAGGCAGCTGCCTTGGCCGGTCGCGGCGTTGTCTTGCCTTCGGGCATGCGAGGTGCGCGAATCGCTTCGGCGCGGCATGGTGTGTCCGATGCTGGCAAAGCCGAGGAGGATTGAGGCATGGCAACCAAAGTGCTGTTTGTGGGCGGGACGGGGCAAATCTCGCTGCCCTGCGTGGCCGAAGCGGTCGAAGCCGGACACGAGGTCACTGTGTTCAACCGGGGCAAGTCCGATGTGGCATTGCCAGCGGGCGTGCGGGTGATTGCGGGGGACATGAAGGACCCGGCCAGCTATCGCCAGCTGGGCGAGCAGCAATGGGATGTGGTGTGCCAGTTCATGGTGTTCACGCCCGAGCAGATGGCGCAGGACGTCGCCGTGTTCACGGGGCAGGTGGGGCAGTACATCTTCATCTCGTCGGCCTCGGTTTATGAGAAGCCGGCCCGCCATTACGTGATCACCGAGCAGACGCCAGCGATCAATCCGTTCTGGAAATACAGCCAGGACAAGATTGCCTGCGAAACCATGCTGCAGGCCAGCACCGGGCTGCCCTGGACCATTGTCCGGCCGAGCCACACGGTGCGTACGGGCTTGCCGACCATGATGGGTCCGGCCGACACCACCGTGCAGCGCCTCCTCGATGGCAAGCCGATCGTGGTGGCCGGCGATGGCGCCACGCCCTGGACCCTGACGCGTTCCGCCGATTTCGCCGTGCCCTTTGTGCGCCTATTCGCCAATCCCGCGGCGCTGAGCGAGGTTTTCCATATCACTTCGGATCGCGGCTATAGCTGGGATGCAATCCACACTGCCATTGCCGCCGGACTCGGTGTTGAGGCGCAGATCGTGCATGTGCCGACGGACACGCTGGTGCGGTTCAACCCGGAATGGGAAGGGCCATTGCGGGGCGACAAGAGCTGGTCGGCGCTGTTCGACAATTCCAAGATCAAGAGCGTGGTGGGCGACTTCGACTGCGCCGAAGTGCTCGAAACGGTGCTCGAGGAACCACTGTCCCACCTGCGGCGGCGCATGGCGGCCGGGCTGAAGGTGGACGCCGAGTTCGATAGCCTGATCGACAGGATTGCCGCGGCCCAGTCAGCACTAGGCCGCTAAGGGGCGCCCTAAACAGGAAGGGCCCCGCCAATGCGCGGGGCCCTTCGAAATTCTCCGATGCGTATCGGCTAGTTGGAACCGTCGTTGGGACGCTTCTTGTCGCCGCCTTCGCGCGTGTCCTTGGTCTTGGCGTCGCCGCCGGTCTGACCAAACTTGGTGCCGCCCAGATGGCCGCCCGTGTCCACGTGCTTGAGCTGCTCTTGCTGACGATCTTCCTTGCTCATTTTGGTCTCCATGCTGTGGAGGAGGGGCAACTGCCGAGGCGTTTTGTTGTTCCCTGCGGGCCGCACAAGTGAGTCTACCCATGGCTAGGCAAAGTGCCGGTAATCCCCCCTATTCACAGGCTCTGCGACGTTAAGCGCGCCTGTTCACCTTCTTGCGAGTCAACGCTTGGCGCGGGGCCAGAAGCCTGCAATGTAGGCGTCTCCATTGAGGTTTCCTTAATGCTCCGCCCCTCCCGCCGGGTTATGCCATGAGACTGACTTATCGTGCCCGGCAGCGACGCAGGCGGGCGGCAAAAATCATGCTGTATCTAATACTTGGCATCGTGATCTTCACGCCCAAGATGGATACGCAGCAGCCGGTGGCCGGGACCACCCAGGTCGTCGCGAGCATCCGCTAGCGCTTCGCCGCGATCCGCTCCTGCCGCATGCTTATCCACTTTGGGACAGGCTGCTGCGCACCTGGCACATGGATCGGCCGGGCGAGGGCTGCGTTGGCGGCAACAGCGATCAAAGCGGAGCACTCTCATGGTGCCCAAACATCTGCATGCCCGATGCCTACCTAACCTTGCCGCCGCCATGAACTGCGAAGGGCCCAACCCGCCGCCGCGCGCCGCAGTGCAGCGGCCGCCCCATGCCTTCCGGCGCAGTGTTTTGCAACCGCTGCTGCGGGGTTGATAAATCTCTTGCCGGGTTGAACGCCTTGTTGTTTGGCTCGTTGCTGGTGGGTAGCGCAAAGGGAGAGTGCAGTGGGCAAGCGGATCGTATTTACCGGTGGTAGCGGCAAGGCGGGCCGCCATGTGATCGCCTATCTGCTCGGGCGTGGCCACCAGGTGCTCAATGTCGATCTGGCGCCGCTGGCAATGGCGGGGGTCAATACGCTCACCGCTGACCTGACCCAGAGCGGGGAAGCCTTCAATGCCCTATCGATGCATTTCGACTTCGAGGGGCTCGAAACCGGAACCGGGCCAGCGCCCGTGGATGCCCTGGTGCATTTCGCCGCCATTCCGCGCATCCTCTTGCGGCCGGACAATGTCACCTTCCAAGCCAATGTGGTCTCGACCTATAATGTGATCGAAGCGGCGGTGAAGCTGGGGATCCGCAAGATCATCATCGCCTCGAGCGAAACCACCTACGGGGTGTGCTTTGCCGAGGGCGACAAGGACTATCACAGCTTCCCGCTCGACGAGGCCTATGACGTGGACCCGATGGACAGCTATGGGCTGTCCAAAGTGGTCAACGAGAAGACCGCGCGCGCCTTTGCCATGCGCTCGGGCGCGGATATCTACGCGCTGCGCATCGGCAATGTGATCGAGCCGCATGAATACGACAAGTTTCCTGCCTTCCTTGCGGACCCCTTATCGCGCAAGCGCAATGCCTGGAGCTATATCGATGCGCGCGATCTCGGGCAAATCGTGGATCTCTGCATCCAGAAGGATGGTTTGGGCTTTTCGGTGTTCAACGCGGTCAATGACGAGATCACTGCCGACGAACCAACCGCGGAGTTCCTGGCCAAGTGGGCGCCCAATACGCCGATCCGCCGTCCGCTCGAGGGCTTTGAGGCGCCGCTCTCCAACCGCAAGATCCGCGAAGTCCTGGGTTTCCGGGAGGAGCATAACTGGCGCAAATATATCGCCTAAATTGCCGTCGAATTATCTTGTGTGGTTAGGACTTGCCTAACCACGCCCGCCAAGGCGCGCATTTGCTCGCAAAAGCGTGATCCTCTCTGGGGCTCAACGCTTCCCAAGCGCGCACAGACCTGCAATGAAGCATGATGCGGTTGGCTGTCACTTGATTGGGGCAGTGTGCGGCTGCGGTCTTTCTGATTCAGCTCTTTTCCCGGTCGCCGATGTCTATACCCAGTAACGACACGATCCTTGAGGATGGCGGCGAGTGCGGAGCACTGCTGCGGGCCATGGATTGGTCAAAGACGCCCCTTGGTCCCCCCAGCGAATGGTCGCCGGAATTGCGCACCCTGGTCGGGGTGATGCTCGGCTCGGTGCAGCCCATGCTCGTGTTGTGGGGCCCCGAGCACACCGTGCTCTATAATGACGGCTATGCCGCCATGTGCGGCAATCGCCATCCCGGCGCGCTGGGACGACCGTTCCGTGAATTGTGGTTCGATATCTGGGACGAGGTCCAGCCCATCATCGATGCGGCCTATGAGGGGCGCGGCACCTCGATGGACGACATCCAGTTCATCATGCACCGCAAGGGCTATCCCGAAGAAACCCATTTCGCCTTTTCGTATACGCCCGTCCGCGGCGGCCAAGGGAGCATTGTCGGCATCTTCTGTGCGTGTTCGGAGACCACGTCGGAAGTGATGATGCGGCGGCGCGAGCTGCAGGAGCGTGAGCGCTTCCTGCAGGTTTTCGAACTAACGCTGGGCGCCATCGCCTTGCTGAGCGGCCCTGACCACGTCATCACCGTCGCCAATGCCGATTACCAGATGCTGGTTGGGCGCAGCGACATCATTGGCAAGCCGGTGCGCGAGGCGCTGCCGGAAGTCGTCAACCAGGGCTATGTGGAACTGCTCGACCAGGTTTATCGCAGCGGCGTTGCCCATCTGGGCAAGAGCACCGCAGTTAAACTGCAGCGCAAGCCCGGTGGCGCAACCGAAGAACGCATCATCGATTTCCTGTTCCAGCCTATGCGCGACCTGCATGGGCAGGTAGACGCCATCTTTGTGCATGCCATCGACGTGACCGATCGGGTCGAGGCCGATCAGCAGCAATCGCTGTTGCGCAGCGAGTTGGGTCACCGGATGAAAAACCAGCTCGCGCTGGTGCAGGCGATCGTCAACCAGACACTGCGCACCGCGCCCGATATGGCAGCGGCCGCCAAGTCACTGGGCGAGCGGGTGCAGGTGCTCGCGAGCGCCCATGATCTGCTGATTGCCGGATCAACGGGTTCAGCAACCGTAGGCGAGATCGTGCGCCAGCTCGTGCGGCTGCATGACGATGCTGCCCAGACAAGGTTCCGCCTTTCGGGCGAAAGCATCGAAGTGGCGTCGCGTCCGGCCCTGTCGCTGTCGCTGATCCTACATGAACTTTCCACCAATGCGGTCAAGTACGGCGCCCTGTCGGGCGGGGAAGGTCATGTGAAGGTGCGCTGGGGCCGGGAAGCTGGGCCAGAGGGCGAGCGGTTCCTCCTGGAATGGGAGGAAGTGGGCGGTCCTCCCGTAACGGCGCCCGCGACGATGGGTTCGGGTTCACGTTTGATCCGCGCCGGGCTGGCGGGCACTGTCGATAGCCGCGTCGCGCTGGAGTTCGCGCCTGGCGGGGTGCGCTGCACCATCTCGGCCGACCTTGGGAGCTTTCAGCTGGAGCGGTAAGTAACGCCGCCAAGCTTTTCTTGAAAATTGATTGGCAACTGCTTTCCAGCGGCATCCCTGAGAGCTATAGCCCTGCATCCGCCTTTTCTTCCCCACAGGACGACTCCCCATGTTCGGCATTGATCCGAGTTTCTTTTCTTCGCTCCTACAGGTCATCATGATCGACCTGGTGCTGGCCGGCGACAATGCACCACCCAGCTGCTGTCGCTGGGCGGCGGCCTGCTGATCGCCGGCGGTATCTTGCTGCTCTATGTCTGCTGGAAGATGTATCGCGAGCTCAGCCAGCCCGCCCATGACGAGCATGAAGCGCTCGAAGCCCTTGGCGATGCCGATCTCAACGCCGACGGTACCGTTGCCGGGCGCGCACCCAAGAAGACGCTCCGCCAGGCCGTGCTGCAGATCATCATCGCCGACGTGTCGATGTCGCTGGACAACGTGCTCGCCGTGGCCGGTGCCGCCCAGCATCACACCGAAGCCCTGATCTTCGGCCTGGGCCTGTCGGTCGTGCTGATGGGCGTTGCCGCCACCTTTATCGCGAGCCTGCTCACCCGCCATCGCTGGATCGCCTGGGTCGGCCTCGTGATCATCCTCTATGTCGCCTCCAAGATGGTCTATGAAGGCGCCGACGCGCTGCTGGGCAATACCCTGCCGCACATCCCGCTGTTCTATGCCGGTCCGGGCGCGCATTAGCCTTT
>JAQSXP010000132.1 GCA_029256605.1 Devosia sp.
TCGCGCTCGCGCATGCGCAACTGCTGGGCAAGATCGGTGGTTTCGCGCTCGAGTTCGAGCACGCGGTCACGCAATGCCGCTTCGCGCGCTTCCAGTTCGCTCATCTTGCCGACGGCGCTGTCGCGCTCGGCCCGCATCGCACCAAATTCGGCACGCCGGTCGTTGTATTCGCCCACCTGTTCGGCAAGACGCGCCCGGAGCCCCTCGATCGTGGTCTCGAGCCGGCGGGTTTGGAGGGCAAACTCGGCGCGCAATTGATCCTTATCAGCGCGGAACTCGGCCAGGGTGATCGGGGTGGCCGCTTCGATGCGCTTTTTGGTGAGGCGCACGGCGCGCTTCCACACCGCGGGCATGATGATCACGGCCAGAAGCCCGGCAAAGAGCAGGCCGAGGGCAAAATACATGATGTTTTCGATCATCATCGTGCGAACTCCGGAACGGGGCCGGCCAGATGCGGTCGACAAGATACTGACATAAGCGCCGCAAAGGGGATTGGTTGAGCCATTGCTTAGCGGTTCCGGTGGTCTACGTCACGAAAAAGCCGGAGGGCGCATGCCTCCGGCTCGCAGCATCTACCAAAGCGCCGATATCAGAAAGGGTTCCAGGTGGGCTGCTGGGTGAACTTGAGATAGCCGATATTGACGCCCAGCCGCGCGCCCACGCCCGAGCGGATCGGCACCATGATGGCGTTGCCGTATTTGATCACGGTCATGCCAAAGCCGCCCACCACATAGGCGGAGCCATCAACACCGGCGAAGCGGCCGAACACATCATTGGTGCTGGATAGATTGTAGACCAGCATCATGACCTTGGAGCCATCGCCGCCAACGTCAAAGCCGAGGCTCGGACCCTGCCAGTAGAGCGGCATTTCGCCGGCATTGCGGGTGTAGAGGCGGCCTTCGCCATAGCGAGCGCCGGCAAAAAGGGCGCCGCCGGCGTCTTCGCCAAGAATATAGCCATTGGGCAGGCCGAACTCGGAAACGGCGCGCTCAACGAGCGAAGCCAGGCCCTGGGCGGCGGAGCCGAAAAACTGATGACCTTTTTGAACGAGCTCATCGCCCGAATAGCTGTCGCTGAGCGAGCCTTGGGCGAAGGCGGGGGCCGCGCCAGCAAGGGCGAGAAGCAGGGTGAGGGTGCAAAGCAGGCGTTTGAACATGGTGTTCCCCCTAAAACAGGCGAGCCGGGACTTCGCAAGGCATTAAAGTTTGTCGGTCATTTTGGTCGGGCCAGCGCTGAACAAGGGCTGGCCCGTGGATCAATGATGACGCAAACCCGTAAACAAATCTTAACCATGCTTGCCTTTGTTCTGCCGCTTTTGGGCGGGGTTGCGGCGCCGGCTTGGAGCCAGTCGACCAATACCGCCGTGGTCAGCGATCCGCTGACTGGACTGGCGATCGGGGGCATGGATCCCGTGTCTTATTTCACCGAAAGCAAGCCGCTGCCCGGGCGCAGCGAGTTCGAATATGAGTGGGGCGGGGCGCCCTGGCAGTTCAGCAGCGCGGCCAATCGCGACGCCTTTGCGCGGGCGCCGCAGATATATGCGCCCCAGTTCGGGGGGCATTCGGCCATGAGCATGGCGCGCGGCTTCTTGTCGGATGGGGACCCGGCGATCTACACGATCTTCAAGCAGCGATTATACCTGTTCTATTCGGCCGCCAGCCGTGAGGCGTTCCTGTTGGCGCCCAATGCGGCGGCGCGCGAAGCACAGGCCAATTGGGCGGTGTTGTCCAAATCGCTCGTCTGGCAATAGTGCAGAAACGCAACGCCCACTAAGGTCGGCGCAAGTGATTCGAACGCCCCTGATGGAGAAAACCCCCATGGCCGATATCATCGAGCTCAAGGCAACCGACCTTGCGGCAATGTTGTGCAGCCGGGTCTGTCACGACCTGATCAACCCCATCGGGGCGATCGGGAACGGGCTCGAGGTTCTGGCCGACCCAACCCAGGGCGACATGGCCGAGGGCGCACGCGACCTCATTGCCAGCGCCGCCAACCAGAGCCGGGCCAAGCTGGAATTTGCCCGCCTCGCCTATGGCGCCTCCTCGACGGCAGGCACCGATATCGACACGCGCGAATGCGAGCGCGTGGCGCGGATCTATTTCGAGATCGAAAAGGCCGATCTCGACTGGCAGGTGCCACTGATCCTGTTGCCCAAGCACAAGGCCAAGCTGTTCATGAACATGCTGCTGATCGCGGCCGGCTCGGTGCCGCGCGGCGGAACGGTGACCGCCAGCATCACCGGGCCGGCCGGCTCGGAAGTGTTCGAGTTCACCTCGCGCAGCGATCCCGAGAAGCGGCAAAAAACGCTGGTGCCGTCGGGCGCGGCGGGGCTGCTGTCCGGGGCGCCCGAAGAGGGCTCCGTGGATGCACGGGGGATCCAGCCGTTCTATACGGGCCTCCTGGCGCGGATGACCGATATGGAGATCAGCATCGGGCTCGAGGACGGGGTCTTCTTCCTGCGGGCGCTGCCCAAGCCGCCCGTGCAGGAAGAGCCAGCGCCCGAAGCGCTAACCATTCCGTAGGCAGTTGCGCTTCATAGTTGTTTCCAAGCCTTTGGCCGGGAAACACAATCATGAAGTCGTGCCTGATCGTCGATGACTCGAGTGTGGTGCGCAAAGTGGCGCGCCGCATTCTCGAGGACATGGACTATATTGTCGAGGAAGCCGAGGACGGGCAGGAAGCCTTCGACAAATGTCGGCTGGAAATGCCCGACGCGATCCTGCTCGACTGGAGCATGCCCATCATGGGTGGGCTGGAATTCCTCAAGCATCTGCGCGGCTATGTCGGGGGCGAGCGGCCCCATGTCGTTTATTGCACGGTCGAGAACGATATCGGCGCCATCGCCATGGCACTCAAGGCCGGCGCCAGCGACTATATGATGAAGCCGTTCGACCGGGCCCTGCTGGAAGCCAAGTTCGACCTTGATCCAACGCTGCCATCAGCGGAAATCGCCTGAAACAACAAAGGCCCGGGCCACACAGCCCGGGCCTTTTCTCATCATGCTGCCTAGAGCCTTACGGGGCGCGGGTGAAGCTGGCACCGGCAAGGGCGCAATCGGGCGCATCGCCAATGGTGAAGGCGGGGCCCGCGCCCTCGATCGGGCAGGTCATCGGGAAGGTAGCCGAGCCGATATTGCCGGTGGCGTCGGTGAAGGTCAGCGCATCGGCGGCGGCGGTATAGCGGCCCGAAACAGAGCGGCCACGGCGATCGGTCATGGTGAAGGTGTTGTCGCCATTGAGCACGACGGCAATGCCGCCGGCGGGGCCCTCGGCATCGGCTTCATAGCGGCCAATCAGGGCGGCATTGGCGGCATCCCGCTCGGCAGTGGCGTTGGCGATCTGGGTTTCAAGATCGGCGAGTTCCTGGCCGCGGGTGGCCAGCGTATTGGTCAGCTCGGTTACCTGGGGCTGCAGCTGATCGCGCTGGGTCTGGTAGCCGGTGACATCCTTGGCGAGCTGATCGCGCTGGGCCTGCAGATCGGTGATCTGGGCCTGCAGGTCAGCCAGCTGGGTGCCGCTGGCTTCGGTCTGGGCGGCAATATCGGCCAGACGCGCCTGCACCTCGGTTTCCTGACCACGGGCGGCCTGAAGCTGTTGTTCGCCCTGGGCGAGCTGGCTGGTGACGACTGCAGCCTCCTCGGTCAGCTGGGCGACTGCGGCGCGGGTCTCTGCTTCCTGGGCGCGGGCCTGCTCGAGGCGCTGGCCGATGGCGGTCATCTGCTCGTTGAGCGCTGTGACCTGGTTCTGGGCCTCCTCACGGGCCGCCTCGGCTTCGGCGCGACGCTGGTCGCTTTGGGCGAACTCTTCCTGGATCGCGGCAATTTCGGTGCGGCGGGCGTTGAGGGTTTCGGTGGCGCTGGCCAGCTCGGCGGTGACGCCGTCGAGTTCACCCTGAATAGTGTCGCGCTGGGCGGTGAGTTCATCCAGCTGCGTCTGGGCCGCCGTGGTTTGCTCCTGGATGGCGGCAAGATTGCCGCCTGCGGTCTCAAGATCGGCGAGCTGCATCTGCAGGGAAGAGCGTTCGTCGGTTAGCGTGGCCACCTGGCTTTGCAGGTCGCCGTTGGTCGAGCTCGAGCTGATCCAGGTCGCCAGAAAGGCAATCCAGCCGACAACGGCGATGATGAGAATGGTGAGAACGAGCGGTTCGCGAAGACGCTGCGCGAGTGAACTGTCCATGTCGTGGGCCCCCTTGTTGGGAGCTAACGATATCCGCCTTGGGGAGTTCCGCAAGAGCAAAGGCCCGGCGCATTGCTGCACCGGGCCTTCACGAAAGGGGAGGCGAAAGCGTCAGGCGCTTTCGGAATACAGCTCGTTTTCATCGGGCTCGCGCAGCACATAGCCGCGGCCCCAGACGGTCTCGATGTAGTTCTTGCCGCCAGTGGCAACGCTGAGCTTCTTGCGCAGCTTGCAGATGAAGACGTCGATGATCTTGAGCTCGGGCTCGTCCATGCCGCCATAAAGGTGGTTGAGGAACATTTCCTTGGTGAGCGTCGTGCCCTTGCGGAGCGAAAGCAGCTCCAGCATCTGGTATTCCTTGCCGGTGAGGTGCACGCGCTGCGATTGCACTTCGACGGTCTTGGTGTCGAGATTGACGGTGAGTTCACCCGTCGAGATCACCGACTGCGCATGGCCCTTGGAGCGGCGGACAATGGCGTGGATGCGGGCCACGAGCTCGTCCTTGTGGAAGGGCTTGGTCATGTAGTCGTCGGCGCCAAAGCCGAGGCCTCGAACCTTGTCCTCGATGCCGGCCAGACCCGAAAGGATCAGGATGGGCGTCTGCACCTTGGCTACGCGCAAAGTGCGCAGCACTTCATAGCCGCTCATATCGGGCAGGTTCAGATCGAGCAGGATGATGTCGTAGTCGTATAGTTTGCCGAGATCGACGCCTTCCTCACCCAGATCGGTGGTGTAGACGTTGAAGCTTTCGGACTTGAGCATCAACTCGATGCTCTGCGCTGTCGCGCTGTCGTCCTCGATAAGGAGTACCCGCATTATATTCCCCTTGTGATTCGTTCCTGCTGGAACTGTGAAGCCAGCGGCCAATGCTCGCCTCACGTCACCCGTACTGGATATGACTGAACCCTAAGCCCAAATAGTTAACAAAGTTTAATTCCATCACGCAATACGCAAAAGCTGGTAAGGTGAATTATATCTAACTGTCTGAAACTAAAGGAAAAAGTGACCGCGTTTTTCTTAAGAAAATGGTTTAAGTAGCCGCTCCAAGTGACTCGGTGGATTCAAGCATTGTGGCGCTGATGGGGGAGGAGGGGCGCGTGGCGGAAAATCCCGCATGAAAGGACCCTTGCGGTAGCGATAGAGCTTTTAGCTTAACGCCGGGTTACTGTTTGATTCGAGTTTGGAGCCACCTGCCTGAAGACGAGAACACGTTTTCGGGAGCAGCCAGGGCGAAGGGAAAGCCGACATGAAGGCGCTGATTTCAGCCATCGAGGCGATCGACGAGATCGAGGTCTTTGGCCGCGTCAAGTCCGTACAGGGGCTTTTGGT
>JAQSXP010000133.1 GCA_029256605.1 Devosia sp.
GGGCGCGACGGCATCGTCACGCAATTTCACATTCACGACCTTCGCACCCGGAAAAGTCTCAAGTATGGCCTGCACCAGCGGATCTTCATGCGCCGCCGCATGGGCCGCCTTTTGCCGCTCCTGCCGCTCTTCGCGCAGGGTCATGCCTTCAGGAGGCTTGCTCGACACGGTCACGAGCCAGCGCGAGCCCGTCCATTGCTGCAGCCGCGCCGAAAGCATGGCGATGACGCCCGGATCGGCGCCTTCGGCCAACGCCACCTCGATCTGTCCTTCGCTGAACGACACCGGCCGCATCTGCGATTCCAGCGCCAGCTTGAGCAGCACGTCCCGCTTGGCGCCGGCCAGCGCCATCAGCTCGCGATAACTGCCCACCTTGGCCATGGCCGGCGGCGGGGGAGGCGCGGGCTGCACGGTTTCGGGCGGCTGCGTCGCCACCAGCACCGGCTGCGCCAAAGCTTGCGGCGCATCCTCAGGGGAGGGCAGGGGCCGCGACACGGCCGGCTCGTTCTGGAAGGCTGGCGGCGCCTCAACGCGCATCGCCTGCCCGCCACCACCACCACCACCGCTCGGAGGACGGCCATAGGAGCCGCCCGGCGGCAGCGCCGGCGCGGGGGCCGGCTGGTTGGCGAGCTTGGCGATCAACTCGTCGGGCGTCGGCAGATCGGCCGCATAAGCCAGGCGCACCAGCACC
This sequence comes from Devosia sp., assembly GCA_029256605.1. Taxonomy (GTDB): domain Bacteria; phylum Pseudomonadota; class Alphaproteobacteria; order Rhizobiales; family Devosiaceae; genus Devosia. The sequence goes on from JAQSXP010000133.1 coordinate 692, forward strand.
ATTTCGGCGGCTTGGAGGGCATTGTTGGCCCGCCCCACTTCTTCGTGGCCCTTGAAGAGGATCTGCCAGGCCCGCGACAGCGCCCGCATCGGCAGCCGCCCGGCATATTCAGCGCCCCGCACGCGCTCGTCGGGGGTCAGCGACAAATCCTCGCCCGCCGCCGGCACCACTTTGATGCGCGTGATCGGCGCCGAGGTCATACAGCGCGCGCAGCGTTTGCAGCGCGTCCCCGATGCGCCCGGCCATCACTTCTTCAAACAGGTCAATGATCCGCGCCCGGTCCCCCAGGCCCAGCATCGCCTTGACCGTCGCGGCCGTCACCGCGCCATCGCCATGGGCAATCGCCTGGTCGAGCAGGCTCAGATTGTCGCGCGCCGAGCCTTCACCGGCCCGCACGATCATCGCCAGGGCCTCGGGCTCGAACCCGATCCCTTCCTGCTCGAGGATCGATTGCAGATAGGCCGTCATCACCTCGGGCGTGATCCGCCTGAGGTCGAACCGCATGCAGCGGCTGAGGATAGTCACCGGCACCTTGCGGATTTCGGTGGTCGCGAAAATGAACTTCACATAGGGCGGCGGCTCTTCGAGTTGGACGCGGCGTCCATTTCCACCACATCGACATGGCGCCCCTCGATGATGGCGCGGCAATGCTCGCCCTCGACCGAGAGGTCGAGCGTGGGGTGCCGTCCGCTCGCATCCTCATAATTGAAGGCGCGCGCGAGAATGCGTGCCGTCGTGGTCTTGCCCACGCCGCGCACGCCGGTCAGGATAAAGGCGTGGTGGATGCGGTTCTGCTTGAACGCATTGCCCAGCGTTTGCACCATCGCGTCCTGTCCCACGAGGGTCGAGAAGTCGCGCGGGCGATATTTGCGGGCCAGCACCAGATAAGGCGAGGTTTGAGCGTCCGCCATCCTGCCCTCCAATGCATGGTGAAAAAGGAAAAAACCGGGGAGCCGCTGGCTCAGCTCGGGAATAAATAGGAGGCTGGCAACGACCCGTGCAGGTCTCGTTGGGGCTGCTTCCTTCCGGACCTGACCCGGTTGGCGAGGAACACGTCCGCGCCAACCTCCCGAGGCGCTATATGCGAATAAATGGTGGCAAAGGCAAGACCCTCACCGCTTGCCGCCAAAGGGTCGCGGTGGATGCACCAGCGTCACCAGCACCACGGAGATCAGCATCAGCAGATACCAGGAGCCCAATTTGTTGAGGCTCACCAGCGACCAGCCATTCAATTGGTCGGGATAGATCCAGGCGCGCGACCAGGTGCCGATATTTTCGGCGATCCAGATAAACAGCGCCACGAGGCCAAAGGCGAGCAGAATGGGCATGCGGTGCTCGAACCGGAACACCCGGTAGTGAATAAAGCACCGCCCATAGAGCACCGCCACCGCCGCAAACAGCAGCCAGCGGAAATCGGGGATGAAATGGTGCGAAAAGAAATTGAGGTAGATCGCGCCGGCCAGCACCAGTGTGGCCCAGACCGGCGGGTAATGAACGAAAGTGAAATCAAAGATGCGCTGCGTACGCGCGAGATAGGAGCCGACACAAGCATACATGAAGCCTGAAAACAGCGGCACGCCCCCGATCCGGAACCACGCTGCTTCAGGATAAATCCAGGAACCGGCCGCGGTCTTGAACAATTCCATGCCCGTACCCACCATATGGAACAGGAGGATCACCATGGCTTCGCTGGGCGTTTCGAGCCGACCCGCCAGCATGCCGATCTGAATCACAAGGGCCGCGATGAACCATGCATCATAGCGGGCGATCCCGAGTTGCGGCCACCACAGGGTGGTCAGCAGGATCATGCCCAGCATCAACCCGCCAAACAGGCACGCCCAAGCCTGCTTGAGCCCGAACACCAGGAACTCCACCCCGGCATCGGCCAGGCGGCCGCGGGGAAGTTGCTGCAGCACCCGATGCGCCCCGGCATCGATCCGTGCTTCCAAACTCGTGAACTGCCCCAATTCAGCAACCCTTGCTCCAGTGCCCGGCGCTGGTTATGCCCTTTGCATCACATTGGAATTAAGGCGTCGGCGCTCGGGGTCGATGTTCTGGAGACTTTTGAATGGCTAAACGCCGCCCCACCCCATTGCGCAGCTCCAAGGAGGATATTGCCGCCTCCCAGCGCGCGCCGGATACGCCCCAAACCCGCTCACCGGCCTATAAGCTCGCCTTTGCCGATGATGAATTCCTCACCTCCGAGGACATTCGAGGCGTGCGCTTCCAGCTGGAATATCTCAAGCCGGAGTTTCGCCTGCGCGAAGCGGGGATCAATTCCACCGTGGTCTTGTTCGGTGGCGCCCGCATCCCCGAGCCGGGCAAGCCCGCCTGGGCCGCCAAGAACCAGACGCAGAAAGCCAATCTCGAAGCGGCGTCGCGCTACTACGATGTGGCGCGCGAGTTTGCGCGCTTGGCTTCGGAAACCTCGCGCAACCTCGATTTCAAGGATTTCGTGGTGGTCACCGGCGGCGGACCGGGCGTGATGGAAGCGGGCAATCGCGGCGCGGCCGATGTGGGCGCGCCCTCCATCGGGCTCAACATCGTTCTGCCCCATGAGCAGGCGCCCAATCTCTATGTAACGCCTGAATTTTCATTCAACTTTCATTATTTTGCCACGCGCAAGATCCACTTTCTGCTGCGCGCCAAGGCGGTTGCGGTTTTCCCAGGCGGCTTTGGCACGCTCGACGAATTCTTCGAAGCTTTGACCCTGATCCAGACCGGCCGCATGGAGCGGGTGCCGCTGCTGCTGTTCGGCGCGAGCTTTTGGAGCAAGGTCATCAATTTCGAGGCGCTGGCGGAAGCCGGCACCATTTCGCCTGGTGATCTCGAGCTGTTCAACCTGGTCGACACAGCCGAAGAGGGCTGGGAAGTGGTGCGCAACTTCTACGACCTGCCGCTGCCCCTCGCGGCGCAGTAAGCCTGCAGCCTCGCCGGTCGTTCTCGATCGGCCCGGCTATCCCCTTCGCTGAGCCTGTCCCCAGGCTCGCAACGCTTGTTCATCACCGGCACGTCAAGGAGCCTTCATGGACCATTATGATATCGTGGTGATCGGCAGCGGCCCCGCCGGCCGCCGTGCCGCCGTGCAGGCGGCCAAGCTCGGCCGCTCGGTGCTGGTGGTCGAGAACCGGCTGCGCCTGGGTGGCGTGTCGGTGCATACCGGCACCATCCCCTCCAAGACCCTGCGCGAAACCGTGCTGAATCTCTCGGGTTGGCGCGAGCGCGGCTTTTATGGGCTCGCCTATCGGGTGAAAAAGGAAATCGAGGGCAAGGATCTCGGCTCTCGCCTGCGCAAGACGCTCGATTACGAGATCGAAGTCCTGGAGCACCAGTTCGCCCGCAATGGCGTGCGCACCTTTGGCGGGATGGCCAAATTTCTGGATACGAACCGGATCAGCGTCACCGACCCCTCTGGCGAAGAGCACATCTTCTCTTTTGATTATGCCGTGATCGCGGTGGGCACCACGCCCTATCGCCCCGCCAATATTCCCTTCAACGACCATTCCGTGGTCGATAGCGACAGCCTCGTCTCCGAGCCGCGCGTCCCCAAGAGCCTGACCGTGGTGGGGGCAGGGGTGATCGGCATCGAATACGCCACCATCTTTTCGGCGCTCGATGTGCCCGTCACCATCATCGAGCCCAAGGACACCATTCTCGATTTCATCGATCGCGAGATCATCGAGGAGTTCACCCACGAACTGCGTCAGCGTGGCGTGACCCTGCGGCTGGGCGCCAAGGTCGATCAGGTGGAACTCGATTCCGTCGGCTGGCCCGTCGCCATTCTCGCCGATGGACGCCGCATTCGCTCCGACATGCTGCTTTATGCAGCCGGCCGCTCGGGCGCGACCGCCAATCTCGGGCTCGAAAATGCCGGCATCATCCCGCAGGATCGGGGTCGCCTCAAGGTCGATACCGCCACCTTCCAGACCAATGTGCGCAACATCTATGCCGCCGGCGACGTGATCGGCTTTCCCTCCCTCGCTTCCACCTCCATGGAGCAGGGGCGGATTGCGGCCCTTCATGCCTGCGGCGCGGCCATGCACCCGGCGCCCGAATTCTTCCCCTATGGCATTTATGCCGTGCCCGAGATCTCGACCGTTGGGCTCACCGAGCAGCAGGTGCGCACCCAGGGCATTCCCTATGAAAGCGGGGTCGCGCGCTTCAGGGAAACCTCGCGCGGTCACATCATGGGCCTGCAGTCGGGCATGATGAAAATGATGTTCTCGCTTGAGGACCGCAAATTGCTGGGCGTCCATATCGTGGGGGAGGGCGCGACCGAGCTCATCCATATCGGCCAGGCCGTGCTCAATCTGGGCGGCACGCTCGACTATTTCGTCGAGAATGCCTTCAATTACCCGACCCTTGCCGAAGCCTACAAGATCGCCGCGCTCGACGCCTGGAACCGCATGCCGCGCCAGACCACGCCGCTGGCGGCCGCCTTGCCCTAAACCTCTTCTTCGTGCTGGGACCAGCCGATCACGAAGTCCCGCTCATGGCGCAGCCCGTCCCATTCGCGCAGCACGTCATTGTCGTAGATCAGCGTATAGGGACCGCGGTAACCGGCATTTTCGGCCGCAACGATGCAGGCGGAGTAATCCGCCTCATCGAGCACCCCGATCTCGGAAAACTGCGCCTTGGCATGGCACAGCTCCGCCCGGCCCGCGATGGATGCCAGCGCCTGGTACTTGTCCGGCCCCGACCAATTGCCGAAATCCATCAGCAGCCCCACCCGCCCCTCCAGCTGGTCGAGCACGAAATGCACCTGTTGCGGGGTCGACAACAGGTCGAACCAGTTCTCGGTCACGAGCCGCACGTCTGAGCCGGCATTGCGCTGCGCCAGCACCCGCAGCGCCGCCACCGAGCGATCCAGCGCCGCCATGGTTGGCTTCTGCTTGCCCGCAATCACCCGCGCATTGTCTGCGCCCAGCGCATTGGCCACTTCGATCCAGCCCGAAATCCAGTCCCGGTCGCGCTCGCCATGCACGGGATCGGTGATGTCGCCGGCATCGATCAGCAAGGTTTGCAGCCGCACCTCCGAATGCGCGAGGCTTTGGCGCAGCTCGGCCAGATACACCGGGTCGCGGCTGCGCAGGTGGAACGAGACGAGCTCGAGCCGGTGATAGCCATGTCGTTTCAGCGCCGAAGGCAGGTCGAGCAGGGTTTCGCTGCCCTCGCCATAGGTCAGCTCCTCCCTCCCCACTTCATTGCTGGCCAAATCATGGGGATAGGTGCTGCCCAGCAGCCGGTGCAGCGACCAGCTCGAAACGGCAATTCGCTCTTCGGGGGTCATGCAAACAACACTCCTCTTGGGTCCCCGAACACTGGCCCGCGGGAACACCGGGTGCAAGCCGGATCGGGGTGACTGGCTATCGCCCGCTTAACCATGACGGCCCGGGGGCTGGCGGCTCCGCCCATCCCGCACTAAGCTGATGGGCAGCAAGGGGGTTCCCATGGCCGAGCAGTTTGATGCCATCATCATCGGGGCCGGCCAGTCCGGACCGTTCCTGGCCGCGCGGCTCGCCGAGGCCGGGCACAAGACGGCCCTGGTCGAGCGCACCCATCTCGGTGGCACCTGCGTCAATGATGGCTGCACCCCCACCAAAACCCTCGTCGCCAGCGCCCGCGCCGCCTGGATGGCCCGCCATGCCGCCGACTACGGCGTCCTGCTCGATGGCCCGGTCCGCGTCGACATGCGGGCCGTCAAGGCGCGCAAGGACAAGGTCGTCGATGCTTCCGTGCAAAGCCTGACCGATTGGCTCGGCAACACGGAGGGGCTCGAACTCATTACGGGCTCCGCCCGCTTCGTCTCCCCCACTGAGATCGAGGTCAACAACCGCCGC
>JAQSXP010000134.1 GCA_029256605.1 Devosia sp.
TCGTCATATTGCCCAAAAGCGTTGGGCAAGCCCGCATTGGGATAAGCGCAGATCAGGGTATCGGCGACATCGCTCAATTCGCCGAGATGCGCGCGCATGGCATTCGCGCCGAGGGCACAGTTGAGGCCGATGGTGATGGGATTGGCGTGGCGCACCGAATACCAGAAGGCAGTCGGGGTTTGCCCCGAAAGAGTGCGTCCGCTGAGATCGGTGATGGTACCCGAAATCATGATCGGCACATCGATGCCGCGCTCTTCGAACAGGCGCTGGGCGGCAAAGATGCCGGCCTTGGTGTTGAGCGTATCGGTGATGGTTTCAAACAGCAGCAGATCCGCGCCGGCGTCCACCAGCCCGCGGATGGCCTCGCCATAGGCAACAACCAGCTCATCAAAGGTGATGGCGCGGTGACCGGGGCTGTTGACGTCCGTCGACATGGACGAGGTCTTGTTGGTGGGCCCAAGTGCGCCGGCGACGAAGCGGCGGCGACCATCGGCCGCCTCGGCGCGCAACGCAGCCCGGCGGGCGACCACAACGCCCTGATAGTTGATGTCGTAGACGGCCGATTCCGTGCCGTAGTCCGCCTGCGCCACCGAGGTCGCCGAGAAGGTGTTGGTTTCGGCGATGTCGGCGCCGGCCATGAAGTAGGCGTAGTGGATATCCTCGATCTGCTGCGGTTCGGTCAGCACCAGCAGGTCGTTGTTGCCCTGGAGCGGCAAGGTCCAGTCGCGGAAGCGCTCCCCACGGAAATTGTCTTCGGTGAGCTTGAGGCGCTGAATCATGGTGCCCATGGCACCATCCAGAATCAGGATGCGCTCGCGCGCTGCCGCAGAGATGGCCTGGCGAACCTCGGTCCAATCCGGCAGGGCGCTCTGATCTGGCTGGGAAACGGGCTGAGACATTGCCGTCCTATTCTAAAAACTTCGGTTCGTCGGATCGCAGAAGACATAAAGATATCTTTATATCACCGGCGCTGCAAGGGTGGGCTGCGCCGAAAGGTGATGCATCCAATTGCGGATAAACGCGATCTTTGTCGCTCACATTTCATTCGCCTTAACTTCACTTCAACCACATTGCCCTTCCTTAGGGGCCAAGCAGGCCAGCACCGGGCTAATGTCTGTGCTTCAGCAGCGTGGTTACATGAGTTTGAGTAAAGTGAAGACCCCTAGGCAGTCCGCCGTTCGCGCCCTTGCCCTCGCGGCCCTCATTGCCCCCGTGATCGCCGCATGTGGCGGTGGCGGGCTAGGCGCCACCGTCAAGCGTGACGCATTTACGTCCAAGGAATTCGGTGTCAGCGCCTCGCCGCGCGTCACCAACCATCCCAATCCGCCCAAGGGCGGCGGGCGCTACCAGCTGGGCAAGCCTTATACGGTGCGCGGCAAGGTCTATGTGCCCGAGCATAATCCAAACTATAAGGCTGCGGGCGAAGCCTCCTGGTATGGCTCGGATTTCCACGGCCGCCGCACCGCCAATGGCGAAATCTTCTCCGCCAACGCCATCACCGGCGCCCATCCGACCCTGCCGCTGCCCTCCTATGTCCGCGTGACCAACCAGGCAAATGGCCGCTCAGTCGTCGTGCGCGTCAATGATCGTGGGCCCTACATGCCGGGCCGGGTGATGGACCTGTCGCACCGCGCCGCCGAGTTGCTGGGCTATGTGAATAACGGCCATGCGCAGGTGAGCGTCGAATATGTCGCGCCGGCCCCGCTGGAAGGCGACGACACTCGCATGCTGCTCGCCAGCTATTCGGGTCCGCCGATCAATAGCGGCGGTACACGCTTCGCCGATAATGGCAGCAACAGCCTCTTCGACATGGTCGGCAGCCTGTTTGCCTATGCCGACACGACACCCGAGGCGCAGGACGTCAATATCGACACCGCCCATGCCGCGGCGACGGCCATGGCAACCCGCGCTCCCCAGCTCAAGGACTGGGTCGAGGCGGTGGATGACGATGCCCGCGACATCAAGCTATCGCTGGGCGTGTTCAGCGACGCTGACAATGCGATCGAACTGGCACAGCGCTTCGCCCTGCTGGGCGCGGTCGACGAGAAGCCCGTCAGCGTCAATGGCCGGGCGGCAACCCAGCTGGTGCTCACCAAGCTCAAGCCGGGCGTGGCGCGTACAGATGCACTCGAACTTGCGCGAGAACTTGGCCTGAACGACATAGTCCTCTATTAATCGGCGAAGGGCATTCTAGCCCGGCTCCTTTCCGGAGACTCAAGCCATGGGATTGTCGATCGTGAACCGCTTTCTTGTCTGTCTGGCAGCGCTGCTGGCGCTGTCGGCTCCTGCCGTTGCGCAAGCCAATTTCGACACCAAGGCCAAGTTCGCCGTCCTGATGGATGAGGAATCTGGCACGGTCATCTTCCAAAAGGATGGTGACGTGCCCATGGAGCCCGCCAGCATGGCCAAGCTCATGACTGTTGCCGTTGTGTTCAACGAGGTGAGGGCAGGGCGGGTCAACCTGACCGACGAATTCTTCGTTTCCGAGCATGCCTGGCGCACCGGCGGCGCCTCGTCGGGCGGCTCAACCATGTTTGCCGACCTCAACAGCAAGATCAAGGTCGAGGACCTCGTTCGCTCCGTGATCATCCAGTCGGGCAATGACGCAGCGATCGTGCTGGCCGAAGGCATTGCCGGGTCCGAGCAAAGCTTTGCCGCGATGATGAACGAGCTGGCCGAGGATATCGGGCTGCGCGGCTCGCACTTCACCAATTCCACCGGCCTGCCGGATCCCGACATGTATGTGACGGCGCGCGATCTCGCGAACCTGGCGCGCTACCTGATCCGCGAATATCCCGAATACTACCACTACTTCTCCGAGCCGGAGATGGAATGGAACGGCATCCGCCAGCCCAACCGCAACTCGTTGGTGGAAATGGGTATTGGCGTCGATGGCCTCAAAACCGGTCACACGGAAGCGGCGGGCTACGGCTCGGTGATTTCCACCGATGATGGCGGCCGGCGCCTCATCGGCGTGGTGCATGGGCTGACCTCGATGGCGCAGCGCACCGAAGAGGGCCGCAAGCTCATCACCTGGGGCACCCGGGCCTTCGAGCGGATTGCCGCTTATCCCGAAGGCAAGATCGTTGCCTATGCCAATGTTTATGGCGGCACGAGTGGCAGTGTTGGCCTCGTGGGTAAAGGCGAAGTTGCGCTTTACCTGCCGCGCGGCTCGCGCAAATGCCTCAAGGGCGAAGTGGTTTATACCAGTCCGCTCATGCCTCCGGTCCAGGCTGGCGACCAGATCGCCGAGTTGCGCGTGTTCTGCGACGACCAGCTGGTGCAGGCTGCTCCCCTGTATGCCGCCGACACGGTGGAAGAGGGTGACCTCGTGCGCAAGGCCACTGACGCGCTCAAGCAGCTCGCCCTGGGCTGGATGTAGGCATAACACAGGCCCACCATGCTCAAGGCACCTCCACCACGGCCCGCGCGCTTCCTGTCCTTTGAAGGGGGCGAGGGGGTCGGCAAGTCAACGCAGGTCAAACGCCTGCTCGCCAATCTTAATCGTGTTTCCATCCAGGCAGTGCGCACACGCGAGCCCGGGGGCACGCCACGAGCCGAGGCCATTCGCTCCTTTATCCTGCAGGGGCGGTCGGAAAGCTGGGGCCCCAGCGCCGAGGCGATCCTGTTTGCGGCGGCACGGCACGATCATGTCACCCAGCTCATCGCTCCCAATCTCAACCAAGGGACCTGGGTGATCTCGGACCGCTTCCATGACAGCACCCGCGCCTATCAGGGGCTGACAGGTGGCGTCGAGGACAAGCTGATTGAGGCACTCGAAGTACTGGCACTCGACGGTCATACGCCCGACCTGACTGTTGTGCTCGACATGGATCCGGAACTGGCGTTTCAACGGGTGGCGCAGCGCGACCTCGAGGATGGCCTGGCGCAAACCGGGGACCGGTTCGAAAAGGAGGCACTGGATTGGCACCAGCGTCTACGCGACGGATTTCTTGCCATCGCGGCAGCCAATCCCGAGCGCTGCGTAGTGCTTTCTGCGGACCAGGATGAAGACGCGCTAGAGCGTGAAATCTGGGATGCAGTGCAGGCGCGCTTTCCCGAACTGCTTGAGGGCACCCAGGCGTGAGCGATCCCGACGCGCTTGCCGATCTGCCTGCGCCCGAGCGGCGCCAGAAGGCCCGCGGACACGACAATGCCCGCGCCACCATCCTAGAGCGCTTGGCGGCAGGACGCCTGCCGGGCGGCATTCTTCTGCATGGACCGCAAGGCATCGGCAAAGCCACGCTGGCCTTTGAACTCGTGGCTGCGATACTGGCAGCAACGGGCGACGAGGACGCCCACCGGGTCGCCGAGCAGGTCGCGGCCCTCTCGCACCCCAATCTCTTCGTGCTCCGCCGGCGACCCAAGGACAGTAAGGGCTTTTACACCGTGATCCGCGTCGAGGATGTGCGGGACTTGCGCGACAGCATGCACCGCACCCGCGGGCGTTCGGGGCACCGGGTGGCGATAATCGATCCCATCGATGAGGCCAATCCCTCCGCTGCCAATGCCTTGCTCAAGACCCTGGAAGAGCCGCCGGCGGACACGACCTTCCTGCTGATCTCGCACCGCCCGGGCCGGCTCTTGCCTACCATCAAGTCGCGCTGCCATGTGCTGGCGCTGCGGCCACTCGGTAATGCGGATCTGCGGGCGGTCGTGCAAGCCGAGCGGCCCGAGTTGACAGCGACCGAGCTGGAACGAGCGGTAGCGCTAGCCGGCGGGCGACCGCGCCGGGCGTTCGAGACGCTGGCGTTGGGGCCGGACTCCGCGCTTGGTGCGCTGAGCGCCTGGCTGCAAGCGCCCACGCGCCAGCCCGCCAGCGTGCACCTGACCCTTGCCGATGCACTGGGCGGCGATCCGCAAGGACCCGAACTGTCCTTTGCCAAGGAAATGCTCGACAACTGGATGGCCGAAGAAGCGCGGCAGGCGGCGATCGACGCGACAAACCGGTTGCGGCTTGCCTCGGCAAACGAGCTATGGGACAAGGCACACGCATTGCTCGAGGACGCCGAGAGCATCAATCTGGACACCAAGCAGACCCTGGTCATTATCTTCGATGCCATTCGCAGGCACCTCGACCGGACCGCTGCCGCCCCGACCGAGTACTCATGACCGACAGCTTTTACATCACCACCGCCATCTCCTATCCTAACGGGGCGCCCCATATCGGTCACGCCTATGAGATGATCGCGACCGACGCCATTGCCCGCTGGAAGCGGCTCGAGGGCCGCGAGGTGTATTTCCTCACGGGCACGGACGAGCACGGAATCAAGATGGTGCAGACCGCGCAGGCGCAGGGTATTCCGGTGCGTGAGCTGGCCGATCGCAATTCGGGCGAATTCCGGCGCCTGGCCGAAGTGCTCGAAATCTCCAATGACGATTTCATCCGCACCACCGAGCCGCGCCACCATGAGGCGAGCCAGGCCATCTGGAAGCGCATGGCCGAAAGC
>JAQSXP010000135.1 GCA_029256605.1 Devosia sp.
GAGCACCACCTGGTTGCCAATGGCTGCTCCAACCTCCTCGTTGGGGTGCTGGGTGACCGCGGCAAGCATGCGCGCGCAGCCTTTGGCGTTGCGGCACTCCCTTTCGGCGCCGCAGTAGAAATCGAAGCCGTGGTGGAAGTGTAGGCTGCTGCCCCTCCCCCATTGAGATCAACAAGCCCAACTGGAATATCTGGTTTGACCGACTTGCCCCTTTTCCCCCGCCCCGTGGCCCATCGCGGCCTGCACAATCGCGCCGCTGGCATCATCGAGAACAGTGCTTCGGCCTTTGAAGCGGCCATTGCCGGCAACTGGGCGATCGAATGCGATCTGCAGCTGACCTCCGATGGCGTGCCAGTCTTGTTCCACGACAGCAAGCTGGAGCGCCTCACCGGTCGCAGCGGCTCCGTCAGCGAACTCACCGCCGCAGAACTCACCGCCATTCCCCTGCTCGACAGCGCCGCCGGCGACCGCCCGCAGCGCTTCAACGAGTTCCTCGAGCAGATCAACGGCCGTGCCCTCTTGCAGGTCGAGCTCAAGCATCAGGCCGATAGCGCTGGCACCCAGCTGCTTGCCCGCGCAGCGGCCGAAGCCTTGAAGTCCTATGCCGGCCCGGTAACCGTCGAGTCCTTCGACCCCAACCTGATCACCCAGATTCGCCAGTTCGGTTTTTCCGGTCCCCGGGGCATCATCACCTACAACTATGAAGGCGTTGAGGCCGAGCAGAACTACACGGCCGAACAGCGTTGGACACTGCGCCATCTGCTGCACTGGCACGAAACCCAGTTCGACTTCATCTCTTGCGCAAAGGATGCGCTCGAACTGCCGGCGATCAAGTTCTGGCGAGCGCTCGGCAAACCGGTGACCGGCTGGACGATCCGGTCTAAACAGGAATGGGAAGCCGCCCGGCCCCATATCGACCAGATCGTCTTTGAAGGCTTCGACCCGGACCTTGCCTGACACCGGCTATACCGCCACCATCCATCCCACCACCGCCAGCATCTCGGCGGAGGTCTGGAACAGCCTTGTGCCTTCCACGAATGGGGTGGCGGACAATCCGTTTCTCGACCACGCCTTCTTTGTTGCCCTCGAACAATCCGGCTGCGCCACGGCGCGCACCGGCTGGCAGCCGCAGCACATTCTGCTCGCCGACAGCAGCGGGCAAGCTTTGGGCCTGATGCCGCTCTTTCTCAAATCCCACTCGATGGGCGAATATGTCTTCGACCATGGCTGGGCCAATGCCTATGAGCGCGCGGGCGGCGACTACTATCCCAAGCTGCAATGCTCGGTTCCCTTTACCCCCGCCACCGCCCCCAAGCTCCTGGTGCCGAGCGGCAGCCTCGAGGCACAGGCGGCCCTGCTTTCCGCTGCCCAGCAACTTGCGGGGCAGCGCGACGCCTCGTCCGTGCACATGACCTTTGTGCCCGAGGCGGAAGCGGACCTTGTGGAATCGACCGGTTGGCTCAAGCGCCTCGACACCCAGTTCCACTGGCACAATGATGGCTTCGACAGCTTCGAAGCCTTCCTCGAAACGCTCTCCTCTCGCAAACGGAAGACCATCCGGCGTGAGCGCCGCGATGCCCTGGCCGATGGGCTAACCGTCAAATGGCTGACCGGCTCCGATCTCAAGGAACATCACTGGGACGCGTTTTACGACTTCTACGAGGATACCGGCGCCCGCAAATGGGGCCGGCCATACCTTAACCGCAAGTTCTTCTCTCTGCTTGGGGAGTCTCTTGCCGACCGCATCGTGCTCATGCTCGCCTATGACGGAGCGATGCCCATCGCGGGGGCCATCAACTTCGTCGGCCACGACCGCATCTTCGGGCGCAATTGGGGCGCGACTCGGGATGTACCGTTCCTGCATTTTGAGCTCTGTTATTACCAGGCTATCGACTACGCTATTGCCCACAAGCTGGCGGTCGTGGAAGCGGGCGCCCAGGGCGAGCATAAGCTGGCGCGTGGCTACGCCCCCGCCACGACCTATTCGGTGCACTATATCGCCCATCCCGGCCTGCGCAGCGCCATAGCCGATTTCCTCGAACATGAACGCGCTTCAGTCGCCCGTGAGCAGGAAGCGCTGGACACCTACACCCCGTTTCGCAAGGGCGAGCGCACCGACCGCTAGCGCGGCACGATGCCCCTTGGACTTGGCAGGCACCGGGGGCTATGTAGGGACATCGTCCCCTGCAGGAATCCGCATGAATATCTCTGACGCTTTCGTCTTTATTCTCCAGGCCGGCGTCACCTTCGTGTTCTCCACCGCCCTCTTCGATGCGCTGCACTGGCTGCTGCATCGCTGGGAAACCTCGCGGTTCAAGCTGCTGCGCACCTTCTCGTCTTGGCACTGGGTGCACCACAAGTTTCTGGACCTCGATATGAAGATCAACCCGGCCTATGCTCGGGCCAATATCTGGTTTCACATCCTGCCGGAATACGCGACCTCGATGCTGGGAATCGCGCTGTTCCTGCTCGTTTTCCCTTGGCCGCCCATAGCGCTTGTGGCTGTCATTCGTACCATCATGCTGGTGATGACCTTCCGCGAGGAAGGGCTCGACTACAACCACATGGCGATGGATCGCGTCGGTGCCCAGCAGGGTCTGCTCTGGGTGGGCAACAACTACCACGCCATGCACCACGTCTACCCGCATAACTTCTTTTCGTCCTTCGCCAATATCTTCGACCTGCTGTTCGGCACCACTTGCCAGATCAAGGGTCGCCGCTTTCTCGTTACCGGCGCGAGCGGGTCTTATGGCTCGGCGATGGTGACGAAGTTGACCGATCTGGGTGGTGTTGTGGAAACCGCCAAGTCAGGCACCGATTTTTCAGCCGGCAACTATGACCGCATGCGCGAAAAGCTTGAACGCGCCGAGGTGCTGGTGCTCGCCCATGGCGCCAAGTCGCAGGATTGCTGGAACGCCAATTTCGTCACCTTTACCGATCTGATCGAGCTCTTCACCGCCCTTGGCAAAGACAGGCTCACCCCGCCCGAAGTCTGGGCGGTCGGCTCGGAAGTCGAGTTTCACGGCGATATGGGCATGGAGGAGCTCAAGGATTATTCAGCGTCCAAGCGCGCCTTTGCGCGCCGTGCGCTGGATTATTACCACTCGGACGCTGTCTTCTACCGTCACATTGTCCCGTCGAGCTTTACCTCCGCAATGGGCAAGGGGGCAATGAGCGCGGGCACCGCCGTCAACATCACGCTGTTCTTCATTCGCCGCGGCTTTTCCTATGTGCCGGTCACCTTTACCGGCCTTGCGGTTCTGAACTATTTCCGCTTCCGCTTCTTCCAGCGCCGGTCGGGACAGGCGGCCCCGGCCGAATAAGCGTTCGATCTCGGCTCTTGAGCCGAGCACCTTGCCGGGAGTATGCCAAGGCCATCCACTCCCGCGAGGTACACCGTGAGCACTGCCTACGATCCCAGCAACATCTTCGGCCGCATTCTCCGGGGCGAGATGCCAGCCCACAAGGTTTACGAAGACGACACCGCCTTGGTGATGCTCGATGTGTTCCCCCAGTCACGCGGGCACACGCTGGTTCTGCCCAAGGCTGCCTCGCGCAACCTGCTCGACGCGGATCCTGCCACCCTCTCGGCCGTGATGCCGATCATGCAGCGGGTGGCTGTTGCGCTCAAGGCAGCGACGGGGGCTGATGGCATTCGCCTCGTCCAGTTCAATGAAGCCCCAGCTGGACAAAGCGTGTTTCACCTGCATTTCCACCTCATTCCCGTCTATGAGGGCAAGGCTTTGGGCGATCATGGCAAGGGTGCTGCTGACGCCGCTGAAATGGCCGGGCTGGCGCAAGAAATCGCCAGCCGCCTTTAAGCCGGTGACGCCCGCTCCCAAGCTCGGCCAAGGGCTCTTGCTCACCGGATTGGCCGGGTTCATCGATGCGGTCGGCTTTATCGAACTGGGTGGCTATTACACCTCGTTCATGAGCGGCAACACCACCCAGTTGGGCAATTACCTGCTCGACAGGCCCTCTGCCGCCGCCTTGCTGCCGCTGGGCCTCTTGCTGCTGTTTTTCACTGGCAGCACGGTGGGATCGCTGCTGTCCCTGGCAAGCGAGCGTTTTGGCCCAGCCCTTGTTGCGGCCTTGTTGTTTTCCAGCACAACAGGGGCAATCGCCTTGCACTTTGCCGGCGCCGACTCGCCGCTTTCGATGGGACCCCTGGCGTTTGGCGCGGGCGCCCAGAACGCTTTGTTGTCCCCGGCCGGCTCCGTCCGGCTTGGCGCCACCTTCGTGACGGGAACTCTGTTCGCTGCCGGCCAGGACTTGGCCAAGGCCATCCACAGATTGGCGCCGCGCTGGCGATGGACGCAACACCTGCTGGTTTGGCTTTCGCTGTTGCTGGGTGCCGCCCTGGGCGCGGTATCCTATCAGCGCCTGGGCCCGCTCGCCCTGCTTGCACCCGCGGCTCTCCACGCTGCCTTCTGCCTCGGGCTGGCGCTGCGGCAGCACAAGGCGGGCCCCCTGCCCTAGTCGACCCGTGGCTGCTCGCGCGAGCGGAACTCGAACAATTCGCGGAAGGCTCCGGGCACCAGTGCGGATAGCGGGTTGATGCGGAAATCGGGCTGGGCGAGTGGTCCCTTGACTGCAAAGGTCACGCCCACCAGCCCCTCACCATCACGTCCGCCCAAGAGCGGCCCGAGCAGCGGGATTTTCTGGAAGGCGCTGTTGAGCCCGAATAGCGGCACATAAGTGCCCGCCAGATCGTATTGCCGCTGGTCGGTATAGATGAAGCCGCGCATCGTTCCGCCTACGGTATCGCCGGTCAAAACAGCATTGGTAACCTCGACCCGGTCCGAGCGCCGCACGAAATTGACCATGCCCCGATCGAAATCCAGCCGGTTGCCGCGCGCGATCACCGCTCGTGAATCCGCGTGGTTGCCAAGCACCTGCGCAACATTGGCCTCGTCCACAATGGAAAAGCCGCGCATGCGCAACTGGCCGAACTCGGCACCTGCCTCGCTGTCGGTGGTCATGACGAGATTGCCCTCACCGCCCGCCAGCTGTGAATACACGCCCAGGAGCCGCAGGATCGTTCCGGCATCGCTGAATGCCACCGTCATCGTGCGCCCCTTTGGCGCCGGATTGGTGGTGACCGAAATGGCGTTGTCGTCGCCGAACTGCGCCGTTAGCCGCGCCCGCCGCATGTCGCTGCCCTTCAGGGACAGATCCAGATCGAGATTGAAGGCGGTCGTGGCGTAATAACCCAGCGCTCGATCGAGCTCCACGTCGAGCACCAGCGTCTGGTCGAACTCGGTGGTTTGCACACCCCCGGTGCCTTCATCCAGGCTGAAGAAGCGCTTCAGCATGGGCTTGAGGTCCAATTGGGTACCGCGCACCTGCACGGAATAGCCGCCGTCGATCGGAGCGAGCTTGAGTTGCGCGCCATCCCCCTCGCTGAGCCCGAAATCGATGAACTCGGCACTTTGCAGCCCAGCCTCCCCCCGGTCTGCTTGACCGTCGCCAGCAAGGTCCCGGGGACGCCGGCAGCCTTGCTCAGCCCCAGATCGCCAATGGTGAGTGCCGCGGCCTCTAGATCCACGGAGACATGCAAGGAGCCATCCGGCAAGGGCTGCGCGACAAAGCCAACCTGCCCGCTCATGAACGGCGAAGCGTCGAAACCCATCGCTGCTAAGTCCTTGGCATCCACGGTGGAGGCGAGCCGGAACGCCGGCTGAGTTTCGGGCGTGCCGGCAATCTCCAGCTGCGCTTCCATTCCGTCCACATCGGCCGTGCCTTGCACCTGGTAGCCGTCCTGGGAGGCGCTGAACGCCAGCTGCCCATTACCGATCGTGCGCTCCTGGATCGCCTGGCTGCTAGCGAAATCGGCGACTGTGCCATTGACCACATAGTCGAGGTCGAGCGGCGCGCCGGTTGCCTCGTCAGGCAGCTTAATGGTTGCCACCAGGCCCAAGTCGATCTTCCCCGAAAGCGCCGCCAGGTCGAGCGGAAGGTTGGCATTGGCGAGTGCTTCGGGTTGCTGCTCCTTGGCCAGCGCCAACAGCGAGGGAATGCCTGCGCTCAGGTCACCCGAAATTTCCAGGATGCTCTCGGTCGGATCGGAGTTGTCCATGATAACAGCCGGGTTGCGCACCGCAATCGGACCCGCTGCGGTCGCGATCGCCCCGCCGCCTGCCGATACCGTCAGATTGGGACCGCTGAGCTTGAGCTTGGTTTCACCATCTATGGCGATATCGGCCATCTCAGGCACTGGCTTGACCACGACGCCGGTTCCGACCATGTCGATCTGCATGGCTTCGGGCGGGATAGGCTTGTCCTCGCCCCCCACTTCAAGGCTGCCCACCGGAAACTTGAACTTGAGCCGCGCGCTCTTGACTGTCCCGTCGCTCAGATTGGCCACTACCCAGTCCCGGCTTTCGGTCCCCAGCATATAGGGCCACAGGCGCTTGAGATCGTCGGCGCTCACGCCCTGCCCGACAATGGTCAGGTCGAGACCCATTCCGGCCTTGAGCATGTCGATACGCCCGGCGCTCTCAACAATCGCACTGCCCTTCTTGGCGACCAGCCGGTCAATCCCGGTGGCACCATAAAGCGGGGCCGACCAGCCGGTGAACTCGACGCTGTCGAAGGGCGCGGCTGGCGCTGCCATGTCATTGGGGTGCAGCCGCAGATCCCGTGCCTTGATGTTGAGCCCGATGGTGGGCCCAAACTCCGGGTCGAGCCCAAGCGCGAAAGTGCCCGCAATCCGGGCTGAACTCTGCCCCACCTGCAACGCTGCATCATGCAACTCGAAACGGGCATCCTTGGGCGACCAGGTCACGTCCATTATCGAGCTAACCACGGGGAAGAAGTCGTCCTCGATGCGCATATCGAGGCCGGTCAGGTCGATCTTGAATCCGCCATTCACGAGATCCCCGGTTTCGGGCGCGAAGTGTGCATCGATGGAAAGCGCTCCCGCACCACGCAGGGCGACAAGGTTCTCGGCGTTGTCGACAAAAGGGGCGACTGCCGCAAAGTCGATATTGGCGATGTCGGCCTCTAACCTGGAGCCTCCACCTTCCTCGACGCTGCGCGACAGGCTGCCCATCATGGTGCGCCCACCCAGCGACGCCGAGAACGTGCCCCTCGTGTCTTCGCCACCTGGCGTGGGGCCGATCTCGAGATTAACGCCCTTGAACTGCCGCATTAGCCCGTAGACGGCATCGATCATCTCGATGGTACCATCCTTGATCGTGAGCTTGGAGAACCGACCTTGCCGAGCCTGCTCCACGATATCGGCCACGCCTTTTTCGCTCGCCTCGAGATTATTGATCAGCCAGTCGTTGTCCGACCGAAGCTGCAGCGGCAGCGAGCCGCCCCGCACATCAACGCCATTGCCCGAGATGTCGACGCTGGGAAACGCATCTTCCCCCTCCAGGACGCGCGCCGTTGTGCCGCCATCGGGGTTCTCCTCCAGCTCAAAGCTGGTGGTGCGCGGCCCGAACAGGTCCTGCACGATCTGGATATGCGGGCGCACAATGGTGATGGTCGCGCCGGGCTGCCCCACTAAGGCACGGATCGGCGAAAACCCGATCTCGAGCGCATCCATCTTGACCTTCGCACCGGTCTTGGCGTCGGTCATCAGCACCGGCGAAAACTGCACCACCGGCCAAACGCCCCGCTCCAAGGCGAGCGCCATGCCGCCCAGGTCGAGCTTGCTCGTTGGCGGCATGATGGAATGCGCCAGGGCGCGGGATGCTTCACCGCCAAACGGCAGCCGAACCGGCGTGACCAGCAGCACCAGATAAAGCACGATCAACAAAACAGCCGGGATACCCAGCACCCAGGCGCCGATCTTGGCGGCGAGACGCAGCGGATGCCGACACCGCTTTGCGGGGGCTGGACCTGGCGTGTCTTCGAGGGTTGTTGACGCGCTCACTTACATCCAGATCAAGCTCGGCCGA
>JAQSXP010000136.1 GCA_029256605.1 Devosia sp.
GGTAATATTGTTGATCCCCGAGATGGCGCGCAGGGTCGAGGATTTTCCGACCCCATTGCGCCCGAGCACGGCGGTGATGCGGCCGGGCTGGCAGGTGATCGACACGCCGCGCAGCGCCTGGGCGGCGCCGTAATGCAGGTCGATGGCGTCGATGGAGAGGGCGGTCATGTTCAGCGTCCCAGATACCGTTCGATGACGAGGGGATTGGCGCTGACCTGTTCGAGGCTGCCTTCGGCCAGCACCGCGCCTTCCGCAAGGCACGTCACGCGTGAGCCCAGATCGCGCACAAAGCTCATATCGTGCTCCACCACCACCACTGAGCGGGTCGTGGCGATCTCGCGCAGGAGCTTGGCAGTTTCAGCGGTTTCGCTGTCGGTCATCCCCGCGACAGGCTCATCCACCAGCAGCAGCTTGGGGTCCTGTGCCAGCAGCATGCCGATTTCGAGCCACTGCTTTTGCCCATGGCTGAGATTGGCGGCCAGATCATTCTTGCGGTGACCGAGCCGGACCGTGTTGAGGATGTCCTCGATCCGGGCGATGTCCGCGGCATCAGCGGTATAAAACAGCGTCGCAAAGATGCCGCGCGGCTTGCGTAGCGCCATTTCCAGATTGTCCCAGACGGTCTGGCTTTCGAACACGGTGGGCTTCTGGAACTTACGCCCAATGCCCAAATTGGCGATGGCCGCTTCATCGAGGCGGGTCAAGTCGGTGCGCCCATCGAACAGCACTTCGCCATCATCGGGCCGGGTCTTGCCGGTGATGATATCCATCATCGTGGTCTTGCCTGCGCCATTAGGGCCGATAATGGCGAGCATCTCGGCGGGATAAACGATCAACGACAGGTTGTTGATCGCCTTGAAGCCATCGAAGGCGACCGAAACGCCGTCGAGATACAGCATAGTGCCGGTTTTATCGGACATGGCTTACTCCGCTGCCTTGGGTTGAGGATCAAGGCCGGCTTCCAGCTGCATCGGGCCGGGAGTCTGCGGCTGGTGTTGCTCGCGCCTCGTGGTGAGGCTGCGATATTGCCCGAGCAGGCCGACAATGCCCTTGGGCAGAAAGAGCGTGACGCCAACAAACAGTGCGCCCAGCGCAAACAGCCACAACTCGGGCAGGGCCCCGGTGAAATAGGACTTTCCCATATTGACGAGGATCGCCCCGATGATCGGTCCGACAATGGTGCCGCGTCCGCCCACCGCGGTCCAGATTACCACCTCGATGGAATTGGCCGGATCGAACTCTCCGGGATTGATGATCCCGACCTGGGGCACATAAAGCGCGCCGGCAATGCCGGCCATGACGGCCGACACTACAAAGGCAAAGAGCTTCACATACTCAACCCGATAGCCGAGAAAGCGCGTGCGGCTTTCGGCGTCACGAACCGCTACCATCACCTTGCCGAGCTTGGAGCGCACGATGGTGGAGCAGACCAGCACGGAAAGGGCGAGCGCGATTGCCGTCGCGGCGAACAGGGAGGCCCGTGTCGTGGGCGCGGCAATCGGCTGGCCCAGGATGTCCTTGAAATCGGTCAGCCCGTTATTGCCGCCAAAGCCCATGTCATTGCGGAAAAAGGCTAGCAGCAGTGCATAGGTCATGGCTTGGGTGATGATGGAAAGATAAACGCCCGTGACCCGGCTGCGGAAGGCGAGAAAGCCGAACACGAAGGCGAGGATGCCCGGCACCAGCATCACCATCAGCATAGCAAAGGCGAAATTGTCGAAGCCCTGCCAATACCAGGGCAGTTCCTTCCAGTTGAGGAACACCATGAAGTCGGGCAACTGCGCATTGGCATAAACGCCTCGATTGCCGATCTGGCGCATCAAATACATGCCCATGGCGTAGCCACCCAGCGCGAAAAAGGCGCCGTGTCCCAGCGAAAGAATGCCGCAATAG
Organism: Devosia sp.; assembly: GCA_029256605.1. Classification (GTDB taxonomy): domain Bacteria; phylum Pseudomonadota; class Alphaproteobacteria; order Rhizobiales; family Devosiaceae; genus Devosia. The sequence continues at coordinate 1,894 of JAQSXP010000136.1, forward strand.
CCCCAGACCAGATCAAGGGCGAGCGCCAGCATGGCGTAGCTCAGATATTTGCCGAAGAGGGTCACGGCATAGTTGGGCACGTGGCCGAACTGGCCCGGCGGGATCAGCAGGTTGGCGGCCGGCACCAGCACGGCTAGCGCCACGAGGATACCAATCAACCAGATCGCCTTGCGATCCAGCGCGCGAAACAGGGCCTGGGTCAGCATGGGGCGGCACTCCAAGATGGGTCAGTCCGGCACAGCGCACGGGGCTCTTGTGCTTCCCTCCCCCTTGAGGGGAGGGATCGAGGGTGGGGGTGGCTGGGCGCGCCACTGAACGACCCCCACCCCAGCCCTCCCCTCAAGGGGGAGGGAGCGAACACACCGAGATTACCGATCGTTCTCACGCCTCCACCGACCTTCCCTTGAGCGCGAAGAGCCCGCGGGGCCGGCGCTGGATAAAGAGGATGATCAGCACCAGGATCAGGATCTTGCCGAGCACTGCGCCGGCATAGGGCTCGAGGAACTTGTTCGCGATGCCGAGCGTCATGGCGCCTACCAGCGTGCCCCACAGGTTGCCGACGCCGCCGAACACCACGACCATGAAGCTGTCGATGATGTAGCCTTGCCCCAGATTGGGCGAGACATTGTCGATCTGGCTGAGCGCCACGCCCGCGAGCCCGGCAATGCCGGAGCCGAGGCCAAAGGTCATGGCGTCGACAAAGGGAGTGCGGATGCCCATGGCCGAAGCCATGCGCCGGTTCTGGGTTACTGCGCGCATCTGCAGGCCCAGCGCCGTGCGATTGAGCACTACCAAGAGGGCGACGAACACCACAATGGCAAAGACGACGATCCAGACTCGGCTCCAGGTCAGCGACAAACCGTAGAAATCCACCGAGCCCGACATCCAGCTGGGATTGCCGACCTGCCGGTTCGTGGGGCCAAAGATCGAGCGCACGGTTTGCTGCAGGATCAGCGACAGGCCCCAGGTCGCGAGCAGCGTTTCGAGCGCCCGGCCGTAAAGCCAGCGGATCACGCCGCGCTCGATGGCAATGCCGATCAGGGCGGTCAAGAGGAAGGCAAGGGGCAGGGCAATGGCGAGGGAATAGTCGAACAGAGCCGGCGCGTTCTGGCGGATCACCTCCTGTACCGCAAAGGTGGTGTAGGCGCCCAGCATCACCATCTCGCCATGGGCCATGTTGATGACGCCCATGACGCCAAAGGTGATGGCGAGCCCGATCGCGGCGAGCAGCAGCACCGAGCCCAGCGACACGCCGAACCAGACATTTTGCAGCGCCGCCCAAGCGGCCCGATCACGCTGGAGCCCATCAAGGCTCGATTGGATGGCGGGCTTGAGGTCGTCTGGCGCACTGGCCAATGCCGATGTGAGAATGGTGATCGCATCGCGGCTGCCGGAAGCCGCGACGGTGGCTGCGGCCTGTTGCTGGTCCTCAAAGCTCACGTCGTCGGATTTCAGCAGGATCACCGCGCGGGCCAGCTCCATCGTGGTGCGGATTTTGGAATCGGCTTCGCTGGCCAGGGCGGTGTCGAGCAGGTCCAGATTGGCTGGATCGGCATCGCGTAAAATGGATTGGGCAGCCGAGAGGCGCGTGCCCGGGTTGTCGCTCAGCAGCGTCATCTGCCCGATGGCTGTGCGGATGGTGCGCCGAAGCGAATTGTTGACGCGCACCTTTTCGGTGTCGCTGCGCGCAACCTCGCCGAGCGCGGCACCGGTCACCGGATCGGTCAGGGCATAATTGCTGCCGCTGCGCTCGACAAAGGCCACCTTGCCGGTGGCTTCCACGGCGTAAAGATCGCCTTCCCCCAGCACCTGCAGCACCGGAACGGCGCGCGGGTCGCCGGTGGCCACCAGCGCCGCGATAGCCGCTTGCCGGTCACCATAGTCACCGGGATAAAGGGCATCCACCAGCGCGGAGAGTTGCTTGTCGGGTGCCTGGGCGAAGCCGGGTGAGGAGAAGGAGACGAGGAGCGCCAAAAGCAGAGTCAAACGAGCGGCCAAGGAGCGCCAGTTCCACTGACGGTTTAACCGCGAGCCGAGGCTGGCCGTACTGCTGCCAGACCGCTCGCCGATAAGGCTGCCCTCGATCATGCTCATATGCTTTGCTCCGCCTAGACAGGGGCGAAGGCGGCAGACCGCCTTCGCCAGCTCAGGTTGGGGTGTTACTGGGCGGCGACGGCCGCGCCGCAGCTCTTGGTCTGGGTGTTGTAGTTGCCGCAGTTGATGGGCGCGGTCCAATCGGCTTCCAGCACCGCCGACTCGGGCAGGAAGTCCGACCAGGCATCGCCCGGGACCAAGTCTTCGGTTTCCCACACGACGTCGAACTGGCCGTCGTCCTGGATTTCGCCGATCAGTACGGGCTTGGTGATGTGGTGGTTGGGAAGCATCTTGGCGACGCCGCCGGTCAGGTTGGGCGTTTCGAGCCCGACAATGGCTTCGATCACCGCATCAGCCTCGGTGCTCTCGGCCGCTTCGACCGCCTTCACCCAAAGATTGAAGCCGATATAGTGCGCCTCCATCGGGTCATTGGTGACGCGATCCTCGCTGCCGATGAACTCGTGCCAGGCCTCAATGAACTCCTCGTTCTCGGGCGTATCGACCGACATGAAGTAGTTCCAGGCCGCCAGGTGCCCGACCAGCGGCGTGGTGTCGAAACCCGAAAGCTCTTCCTCTCCCACTGAGAAGGCTACGACCGGGATGTCTTCAGCCGCGACGCCCTGGTTGCCCAGTTCGCGATAGAAGGGGACATTGGCGTCGCCATTGATGGTCGAGACCACAGCGGTTTTCTTGCCCTCCGAGCCGAAGGCGACGATGTCGGAGACAATGGTCTGCCAGTCGGAATGACCGAAAGGCGTGTAGTTGATCATGATGTCTTCCTGCGCGACGCCTTTGTCGAGCAGGTATTGTTCAAGGATCTTGTTGGTGGTCTGCGGATAGACATAGTCGGTGCCGGCCAGCACCCAGCGCTCCACGCCTTCCTCGTTCATGAGGTAATCGACGGCCGGGATCGCTTGCTGGTTGGGGGACGCGCCGGTGTAGAACACGTTGCGCTGGGACTCTTCGCCTTCATACTGCACGGGATAGAACAGCAGCCCGTTGAGCTCCTCAAACACCGGCAGCACCGACTTGCGGCACACCGAGGTCCAGCAACCGAATACGGCATCCACTTCATTGACGGTCAGCAATTCGCGGGCCTTTTCGGCAGCCAGCGGCCAGTCCGAAGCGATATCGACCACCACCGGTTCGATCTGCTTGCCCAAAAGCCCGCCCTTGGCGTTCTGCTGCTCGATCAGGAACAGCATGGTGTCCTTGAGCGTGGTTTCGGAGATCGCCATCGTGCCCGAGAGCGAATGGAGGATGCCGACCTTGATGGTGTCGTCTTGAGCGAAAGCGGGGACCACCGCCGCGCCCAGTGTAATGCTCGCGCCCAGGCCCAGTCCCGCGATCAGGCGGTTTACTTTTGTCATGCTTACCTCCGGCAGATGATTGCAGCGAGGTAATTGCAAAGCCTGTGCCAGCAGCTGGCGGCGGCG
>JAQSXP010000137.1 GCA_029256605.1 Devosia sp.
AGCTTCTGCAAAATCGGCCCCAGCACCGCGATCGCTTGCCGCGTCGGCTCGGTGGGGTATTTCGACCCTTCGGGGAACATCGGCGTTCCTTCCTGGTCGATGATCTGGATGTTGAGCCCCTCTTCGGTCGCTTCCACCAACAAATTGTCGGCGATCTCGGTGATATCGGGCAGCGCCTGCCAGGCCTGACGGATACTCGCCGCAGCGCTGTGGAACGCCTGGATGGTTTCGAGGTCCCGCTCGGCCGATCCAGTGCTGCTAGGCACGGTGCCGCTCTGGCCGTCGACTCCCTCGGTCCCGCTGTCCTCGGTCCCCGCGCGGGTATTGGAGGGCAGCCGCGCCGCTTCCTGCTGATCCTTGCTGGTTGATCCCGCCATCTTGGCACCGGCCGAATCGATCGCCGTGCCGCCCATCAGCCCGCCCGCCCCGCTGGTGCTTGGCGAGATATTGGGTGGCGCGAAATAATCGGCCAGTCCCTCTTTTTGCTCGGGCGTCGTCATGCTGATGAGCCAGAGCAGCAAAAAGAACGCCATCATCGCCGTTACGAAATCGGCATAGGCGATCTTCCAGGCTCCGCCATGATGGGCATGGGCGGCCTTCTTGACCTTCTTGATGATGATGGGCTGGTTATACTGGGCCATGGCGCTGTTCTCTTATGCCGCCGCCAGGTTCGCCGTGGCCGCATCGACCTCCTCAAAGCTCGGCCGGTCTTCCGACAGCAGCGCCTTGCGGGCAAACTCGATCGCCATCACCGGCACCTGGCCCGAGATATGGGCGAGCAGGCCCACTTTGAGCGACAGGAAGTACTTCGATTCCGCCTGGTAGATATTGTTGAGCGACTGGGCAAAGGGCGCAAAGAACCCATAGGCCACGAACACGCCAAAGAACGTGCCCACCAGCGCGCCGCCGATCATGTGACCCAGCACTTCCGGTGGCTCGCTGATCGCGCCCATCGTGTGGATCACGCCCAGCACCGCCGCCACGATCCCGAGCGCTGGCGTGCCATCGGCCAGCGCCTGCATCGCGCTGACGATCCGGTACTGCTCCTGGTGATGAGTCTCGAGCTCCTCGTCCATCAGCGCTTCCATCTCATGCACATTGTTGGAGCCGAGCGTCACCATCCGCAGATAGTCGCACACGAACTCCACCGCATGGTGGTTGCTGGCAAAGGTTGGAAAGCGCTTGAACAGCTCTGATTCATGCGGGTTTTCGATATGCGGCTCGAGCGCGAGGATCCCCTTGGCCTGCACCAGCTTGAACAGCGTGAACTGCATGCCCAGCAGCTCCACATAAGCCGCCTTGTTGTATTTGGGCCCCTTGAACAGCGTGGCGAAGGCGCCGAGCGTGCCCTTGATCACCGGGCCCGTATTGCCGATCACGAAGGCGCCGATTGCCGCACCCAGGATGATGATGAATTCGAAGGGCTGCCACAGCACCGCGAAATGGCCGCCCACGCCGGCATAGCCGCCCATGACGCAGCCGACCACGATGAGAATACCGACAAGGAGGCGCATGCAGCATACACTCGCTTTGAAGGGCTGCCCGCCCGCGCCACGCACCGCGTTATCGCTACCGGATCAGCCCCACCTGAACTGAGCGGAGCCGCACAAGCCGGCTCCATCGGGGCGCACTATCGGCGAACTACGCTTAACATGCCGTGTATTTGCCGCATTTGGCCGGAGCACCCTCCCCGGGCCAAAAGCCACAGCTTGCCGACCCAGCCTTCCGCTTTATGCAAGGCTGCACCCCTTCCCTTTCCCCACCATCTCGGCTAGACAGCCCACCTAACCACCATGTCTGGAATCTGACCCCGCGCGCGCAGCGCTGCCGCCGCGCGAGTTTGCCACGAGACAGGTGCTGTCCGGGCGATTCCCCCTTCTCGCCGGGCCCTCGGAGCGTTGCTTGAAAAAGTGGTTGCCCACTTTCTCGTTCTGGCAGCGCGCCACTACGACGTGAACAGTTGAGCGAGCACCATGCCAAAACGTACCGATATCAAATCGATCCTCATCATCGGTGCCGGCCCGATCATTATCGGCCAGGCCTGCGAGTTCGACTATTCAGGCACCCAGGCCTGCAAGGCGCTCAAGGAAGAGGGCTACCGGATCATCCTGGTCAACTCCAATCCGGCCACGATCATGACCGACCCGGACCTGGCCGACGCGACCTATATGGAGCCGATCACTCCCGAAGTGGTCGCCAAGATCATCGAAAAAGAGCGCCCCGATGCGCTCCTGCCCACCATGGGCGGCCAGACCGCTCTCAATTGCGCGCTTTCGCTGCGCAAGATGGGCGTGCTCGACAAGTTCGGCGTCGAAATGATCGGTGCCACCGCCGAAGCCATCGACAAGGCCGAGGATCGCGAGCTGTTCCGCGACGCCATGAAGAAGATCGGGCTCGAAACCCCCCGCTCCATGCTGGCCCACAACACCATCGAAGCGCTTCAGGCGCTCGAAGTGATTGGCCTGCCCGCCATCATCCGCCCCTCCTTTACCCTGGGCGGGACCGGTGGCGGCATCGCCTATAACCGGGAAGAATATCTCGCCATCGTCGAGTCCGGCGTCGACGCCTCGCCCACCAATGAAGTGCTTGTCGAAGAATCGGTGCTGGGCTGGAAAGAATACGAGATGGAGGTTGTCCGCGACAAAAAGGACAACTGCATCATCATCTGCTCGATCGAGAACATCGATCCCATGGGCGTGCATACCGGCGACTCCATCACCGTTGCCCCTGCCCTGACCCTGACCGACAAGGAATACCAGATCATGCGCGACGCCTCGCTGGCGGTGCTGCGCGAGATCGGTGTGGAAACCGGCGGCTCCAATGTTCAGTTCGGCATCAACCCGGCTGACGGCCGCATGGTTGTCATCGAGATGAACCCGCGCGTTTCGCGCTCCTCGGCCCTCGCCTCCAAGGCCACGGGTTTCCCGATCGCCAAGGTCGCTGCACGCCTCGCGGTCGGCTACACCCTCGACGAGCTCGAAAACGACATCACCGGCGGCGCGACCCCCGCTTCGTTCGAGCCCACCATTGACTATGTCGTCACCAAGATCCCGCGCTTTGCCTTCGAGAAGTTCCCCGGCGCCGATAACCGCCTGACCACCTCGATGAAGTCGGTCGGCGAAGCCATGGCCATCGGCCGCACCTTCCAGGAATCGCTGCAAAAGGCGCTGCGCTCGCTCGAAACCGGCCTGACCGGTCTCAACGAGATCGGCATTCCCGGTCTTGGCGAAGGCGAAGACAAGAACGCCATCAAGGCCGCTCTTGGCACACCCACGCCCAACCGGCTGCTCCATGTCGCCGAAGCCATGCGCCTGGGCACCAGCCTTGAGGACATCCACGCCGCCTGCAAGATCGACCCCTGGTTCCTCGAGCAGATGCAGGGCATCGTCGACACCGAAGCCAAGATCAAGCAGTTCGGCCTGCCCCAGGACGCCGCGACCCTGCGCTCGCTCAAGGCCATGGGCTTTTCCGATGCCCGTCTCGCCCAGCTGGCTGGGGTGAAAACCAGCGACGTGCGCAAGCTGCGCCATTCGCTGGCAGTGCGCCCGGTCTACAAGCGCATCGATACCTCGGCCGCCGAGTTCGCCTCCCCGACCGCCTACATGTATTCGACCTACGAGGCGCCCTTTGCTGGCCAGCCTGCCGACGAGGCGCGGCCAACCGACCGCAAGAAAGTCGTCATTCTCGGCGGCGGCCCCAACCGTATCGGCCAGGGCATCGAGTTCGATTACTGCTGCTGCCATGCCGCCTTCGCGCTCGCCGATGCGGGCTACGAGACCATCATGGTCAACTGCAACCCCGAAACCGTCTCGACCGACTACGACACCTCCGACCGCCTCTATTTCGAGCCGCTGACCGAGGAAGACGTCATCGAGATCCTCTTGACCGAAAAGCAGAACGGCACGCTCCACGGCGTGATCGTGCAGTTCGGCGGCCAGACCCCGCTCAACCTCGCCGAAGCCGTACTCAAGGCCGGCGTGCCCATTCTTGGCACCCAGCCCGACGCCATCGATCTGGCCGAAGACCGCGATCTCTTCTCCAAGCTCCTCAACAAGCTCGAGTTGACTCAACCCAAGAACGGCATCGCCTATAGCCTTGAACAGGCTCGCCTTGTTGCCGAGCGCCTGGGTTATCCGCTGGTGATCCGCCCCTCCTATGTGCTGGGTGGCCGCGCCATGGCGATCGTTCATTCCGCCAGCGAGTTCGAGCGCTATGTGCAGGACACCCTGACCGGCCTCGTGCCGCCCGATATCCTGCAGCGCTACCCCAATGACCGCACCGGCCAGATCAACTCGGTGCTCTCCGACAACCCGCTGCTGTTTGATGCCTACCTGTCCGGCGCCACCGAAATCGACGTCGACGCGCTTTGCGATGGCAAGGACGTTTTCGTTGCCGGCATCATGGAGCACATCGAGGAAGCGGGCATCCACTCGGGCGACTCCGCCTGCTCGCTGCCGCCCCAGAACCTCTCTCCCGAGATCATCGACGAGCTCAAGCGGCAGACGCGCGAACTCGCCTTTGCCCTCAAGGTGGGTGGCCTCATGAACGTGCAATATGCGCTCAAGGACGGCGTCATCTACCTCCTCGAAGTCAATCCGCGCGCCTCGCGTACCGTGCCCTTCGTTGCCAAGGTGATCGGCCAGCCCATCGCCAAGATCGCCTCGCGCATCATGGCCGGCGAAGACCTCGCGAGCTTCAACCTCGTCGAAAAGCAGTTCAAGCACATCGCCGTCAAGGAAGCCGTGTTCCCCTTCAGCCGCTTCCCGGGCGTCGACACCGTGCTCGGGCCCGAGATGAAGTCGACCGGCGAAGTGATTGGCCTCGACTATGATTTCGCCATGGCCTTCGCCAAGTCGCAGATGGGTGCCGGCTCCAAGGTCCCTACCAGCGGCGCCGCCTTCATCTCCGTCCGCGACGAGGACAAGGAGCTGATCATCGATACCGCTCGCCATCTCGAGCAGGCCGGGTTCACCATCCTCGCCACGAGCGGCACCCAGCGCTATCTGGTGGAAAACGGCATTGCCGCCACCAAGATCAACAAGGTGCTCGAAGGGCGCCCGCATATCGTGGATCTGATGAAGAATGGCGGCGTGCAGCTGGTGATCAACACCACCGACGGCATGAAGTCGATCTCCGACAGCCGCGACATCCGCCGCACGGCGCTTTATGCCAAGATCCCCTATTACACCACGATCGACGGGGCGATGGCGGCCGTGCAGGGTATCCTCGCTTATCGCGACGGCAACCTTCAGGTCCGCCCGCTGCAGGACTACTTCGCCCACTAGATCGGCGGGGAGTCAAAGTTTCGCCATTCGGCGAAGCTTTCCTGCCCATCCAACCAAAGCTCAAGGGAGGCGGTCTTGGCCCGTCAAAGCCGGCAAACCCGCCTCCCCGCTCCCTTCCTCAAGCGCCT
>JAQSXP010000138.1 GCA_029256605.1 Devosia sp.
GCCATGCTGACCACCTTCAACGAGGTGGACATGAAGCCGGTGATGGACCTGCGCGCCTCCTACAAGGAGCTGTTCGAGAAAAAGCACGGCGTCAAGCTTGGCTTCATGGGCTTTTTCACCAAGGCCGTGGTGCATGCGCTCAAGGAAATCCCCTCGATCAATGCCGAGATCGATGGCGATGAGCTGATCTACAAGCAATACGCCCATATCGGCGTAGCCGTGGGCACCGATAAGGGCCTCGTCGTGCCGGTGGTGCGCGATGCCGACCAGATGAGCATTGCCGAGATCGAGAAGTCGATCAACGCACTGGGCAAGAAGGCCCGCGACGGGCAGCTGTCCATGGCCGACATGCAGGGCGGCACCTTCACCATCTCCAATGGTGGCGTGTACGGCTCGCTGATGTCGACGCCGATCCTCAATGCCCCCCAGTCGGGCATTCTGGGCATGCACAAGATCCAGGAGCGCCCGGTTGTCGTGGGTGGCCAAATCGTTGTGCGTCCGATGATGTATCTGGCGCTGAGCTACGATCACCGGATCGTGGATGGCAAGGAAGCCGTGACCTTCCTTGTGCGCGTCAAGGAAAGCCTCGAGGCGCCCGAGCGCCTGGTTCTGGACCTCTGATCGGGGCCAAATCACCGGTTTGTTGAAGGCCCGCTTCGGCGGGCCTTTGTTTTGTCCGGTCACGTTGGCGTGCGGCGGGTGGCGGGTAACGCTTTGCTAAGCTCTAACCCGTTTCTACAGGGGCAAGGGCGTTGCAGTGTGGAGTTGAGTGTTTGAAGAAGATCCCTGTCATTGCCTTGTGCCTGTTGCTGCCGGTTTGTGCTTGGGCGCAGGAGGCCGCCGAGCCAGCTGCGGCGGTGCCGGCGGACCCGGCTCTTGTGGGCGAGTTGATGGCGTTCCACGGCTCGGAAGCGATCGTTTCGGCGATGACCACCCATTGCTATGAAAATACCGGGCTCGACAGCGCCTATGAAACGGCGCGCGACAACTGGTATTTGCGCAATATCGGCTTTCTGGACCTTGCCGACCGGGTGATCGCGCGGCTCGGGGGCGGGGAGCCCGGCCAGCTCGAGGCGGCCGAGACTTATGGCGGCACCCAGATCATGAGCGCCTATAATAGCGCGGACGACAAACGGGCCTTTTGCCAAAGCTTTCTCGAGCGGGTGGAAAGCGGCGAGCTCGATATCGACAAGCAATTGCCCGAGCCGCTCAAGCGGGCCCAGGAAATTGCCTCGCGGTGAAGGTGGCGTAGGCAGGGGGAGTGCTGCGTTTTGCCAATTCGCTTTTGCCGCGACTCCCGCTAGTAGACGACAGTGTCCGGCGAGGCTTTTCCGCGCGCTAGCGGTGGTTAAATCTCCTGACCGACATTACATCTAGCCGCAGGCCGCCAGCGTGACTGGGGCTGAACAGCAGTTGCAGGATTTTTGGGGCTATCACCATGGCAGATATATTCGACCTCATCATCATCGGCTCGGGCCCGGGCGGCTATGTGGCCGCCATTCGGGCGGCACAGCTGGGCATGAAGGTCGGTGTGGTGGAGAAGTGGCCGACGCTGGGCGGCACCTGCCTCAATATCGGCTGCATTCCCTCCAAGGCCCTGCTGCATGCTTCCGAGCTGTTCGATGAAGCCGCGCACGGCTTTGCGCAACTGGGGATCGACATTCCTGCGCCCAAGCTCAACCTGCCGCAGATGATGAAGCACAAAACCGATACGGTGGCGAGCAATGTCGGCGGGGTGGACTATCTGTTCAAGAAGAACAAGGTCGCCGTGCTGCGCGGAACCGGGGCCATTCTGGGTCAGGGCAAGGTGCGGGTGACGCCCGAAAGCGGCGAGCCGACAATAGCCGAGGCCAAAGCCATCGTGATTGCGACGGGTTCGGTTTCGGCCAATCTGCCGGGCATCGAGATCGACGAGACGCGCGTGGTCACCTCCACCGGCGCGCTGACGCTGGACAAGGTGCCAGGCAAGCTGCTGGTGATCGGGGCCGGCGTGATCGGGCTCGAGCTTGGCTCAGTCTGGGCGCGCCTTGGCGCCAAGGTCACCGTGGTGGAATATCTCGACCGCATCCTGCCGGGCATGGACAGCGAAGTGGCGCGGCAGTTCCAGCGGATCCTCGCCAAGCAGGGCATCGAGTTCAAGCTGTCGAGCAAGGTCGCGGGGATCGACAAATCAGGCGCTGCGCTGCAGGTGCGGGTCGAGCCGGCGCAGGGCGGCGAGGCCGAGGTGCTGGAAGCCGATGTGGCGCTGGTGGCGATCGGGCGCAAGCCGTTCACCGAAGGGCTGGGGCTCGAAGAAGCGGGCGTGGCGCTCGATGAACGCGGGCGTGTGCGCGTCGATGCGCATTACAAGACTTCCGTCGAGGGCATCTATGCCATCGGCGATGTTATCGAAGGGCCGATGCTGGCGCACAAGGCCGAGGACGAGGGCATTGCCGTCGCCGAGATTCTGGCGGGACAGGCGGGCCACGTCAATTACGGCGCCATCCCCGCCGTGGTTTACACCAATCCTGAAGTGGCGAGCGTCGGCAAGACCGAGGACGAGCTCAAGGCCGAGGGTATCGAATACAAGATCGGCAAATTCCCCTTCACGGCCAATGGTCGTGCCAAGGCGATGCTGGCGACCCAGGGCTTCGTCAAGATCCTGGCCGATGTGGAAACCGATCGCGTGCTGGGCGCTCATATCGTGGGCAAGAATGCCGGCGAGATGATCCACGAACTGGTAACGCTGATGGAATTTTCCGGTGCGGCCGAAGATCTCGCCCGCACGACCCATGCGCATCCGACGCTCTCGGAAGCGGTGCGCGAAGCGGCCTTGTCGCTGGGTGACGGCGCCATCCATATCTAAACTGGTGCGGCAGGGCCGCTCTGGACGGGAAGGTCGGCTTCTGTAACGTGGCGAAGCGCATCTTGCGCTTCGGAGCCTGTTCATGCTGACCTTCCTCTCGCTTGTCGCAATAGCCGCGCAGTCGATGACCGCGGCGCTGGCGGCGGGCCGCCGCAGCATGGACTGGTTCGGGGTCTGCGTGCTGGCCTGCGTGACCGCGCTCGGTGGCGGTACGGTGCGGGACATGATGCTGGGGCATTACCCACTCTACTGGGTGGGCAACCCCTATGTGCTGTTGCTGGCCAGCGGCGCGGCACTCCTAACCATCGCGCTGGCTCAATTCGTCGACCGCCTGCGCTGGCCGTTTCTGTTGCTCGATGCTCTAGGCCTGGTGGTGTTCACCATCATTGGCTGCAATGTGGCGATGCAATTGGGTAGCCATCCCATCATCGTGCTGGTTTCTGGCATGGTGACCGGAATTGTGGGCGGCGTGCTACGCGATGTGTTGTGCAATGACGTTCCGCTCGTCTTCCGCAGTGAGCTTTATGCGGGCGTGTCGCTGGCGACCGCGGCGCTGTATTTTCTCGGCCTCAAGGCTGGACTGAATGCGGAACTGGTCAGCGTCGGCGCGGCTTCGTTCGGGTTTGCGTTTCGCGTCGCGGCGCTGATCTGGCACTGGAACATGCCCAAATTTATCTATGACAAGCACCTGCGTTAGCGCATAGGGCCTTCCGTCCGCACCCCCGCTATGGCAAGGAGCTACCATACAAGGGAGTGTTGAATGCGACAAACTTGGCGGTGGTTCGGTCCCCAGGATCTGACCAGCATTGACGATATCACCCAGGCTGGCGCGCAAGGTGTCGTCAGCGCCCTGCATCACGTACCCAATGGGGTGGTGTGGACGCCCGAGGAAATCAGGAAGCGGCACCAGCAAATCGGCACCCGCAAGGATGGCACGCCTTCGGGCCTGACCTGGGACGTGGTGGAAAGCCTGCCGGTTTCCGAGGACATCAAGAAGCAAAAGAACGACTGGCGGGAGCATATCGCCAATTACAAGATTTCGCTGCGCCACCTGGCGGAAAGCGGCATCGAGGTAGTGTGCTACAATTTCATGCCGGTGCTGGATTGGACGCGCACCGATCTGCGCTTCACCGTCGCCAATGGCGCATCCTGCATGCGCTTTGACATCAATGATTTTGCCGCCTTCGACATTCATATTCTCGAGCGGCCGGGCGCTGGCGCCGACTACAGCAATGCCACTGCCGACGAAGCCGGGCGGCGCTTTGCCGAGTTGGACGAAGATAGCAAAAAACAGCTGGCGCGCAATGTGACCATGGGGCTGCCCGGCTCAACGGAGTCGATGACCCTCGACGATGTGCGCGCCCATCTGGCGGAATATGGCCAGATCAGCGCCGAGCAGTTGCGGGCCCATTTCATCGACTTCCTCGAGGAAGTGGTGCCGACGGCCGAGGAGTTGGGCGTGCGGCTTTGCTGCCATCCCGACGATCCCCCGTTCTCGCTATTGGGCCTGCCGCGGGTGATGTCGACCGAAGCGGATTACACCACCATCCTGCAGGCGGTGGACAGCCACGCCAATGGCATGACGCTGTGTTCGGGTTCGCTGGGCGCACGGCCGGACAACGACCTGCCTGGCATGATGGAGCGGCTGGGAAGCCGCGTGCACTTCCTGCATCTGCGCAACGTCAAGCGGGACACCGACGACGTCATGGGCTCGTTTTTCGAGAGCGAGCATCTGGGCGGGGATGTGGACATGGTGGCCCTCATCGCCGCGATCGTGCGCGAGGAGAACCGGCGCCGCATTGCGGGGCGGAGCGACCACACCATTCCCATGCGCCCAGACCACGGCCAGGACATTCTCGATGACCTCAACCGGCGGGCGCAGCCGGGTTACCCCACGATTGGCCGCATGAAGGGGCTGGCGGAACTGCGCGGGGTGATGACCGCGTTCGAGCATCGGGAACTGGGACTAGCGGCGCGCTAGTCTTCCAGCAGATAGGCGCCGGCGCGGGTGGGCAGGATGGTGGAGCCCACGATCTTGGCGATACCCGCGCCGCGCCGAACATATTTGGCCGAAACGCGCGAGAGCACGATGCCGCTCGTTCCGGCGAGAATCGGGCGGCGGGCCATGAAGGCTTCCGGGCCATCCATGGCGATGAGATCGGCCACAGGCCGGCCGGCCTCGACATGGTCACCCAGCTCGACCCGGTAGGCGAGGAGCCCGGGCGCATCGACGCGCAGCACTTCGGTGGCTTCAAAGGGCGTGGGGCCAGGAGCGGGGACGGGTGCTGCCGCGGGCGCTGCGTCGATCAAGCCGCGGCCAGCAAAGAAATTGAACAGCCCCAGAGCATCCTGGCGGCCGAAATGGTCGAAGCTGTCGGCGCGGCCGCGATATTCAAGGGTTGCGGCCTCGACGGCCACCGGAACGGGGTGGCCGGGATTTGCAGCCGCCGCCTTGCGGTAGAGCGAGGGGAAGACCTCATCAAAGGAGCCACCGCCACTGTCCTCGGCCGTAAGGGTCGCGGCAACGCCCATCCA
>JAQSXP010000139.1 GCA_029256605.1 Devosia sp.
ATCCATGTGCCCGAGGGCTATGTCTTTGTGGCCCATTGGCATGGCAGCACCCCCGATTGGGCCTGGCCGCGTGACATCGCCCTCGCGGTCGCCCCACTGCTGGAACTGGTGCTGATGGGCGGCTTCTGGCTGCTCGGTCGCCGCCTATCCAATAAGCACTTTGCCGATACCCGGCACATCCTTGATCCCGCCCTGACCCTTGCGCTCGCCATTGCCACGGCCTGCCAGTTTGCCCTCCTGATGCAGGGTGTCGGCTCCGATCTCGACTTTTTCCGCGCCACCGCCTTTGTGCTGGCTGGCGTCCTCCTCGTGCTGGCCGCAGTGCTGTTTGAGGCTGAGCGCCACACTTATCGCGGCTTGCGCCTGCCCTGGCCCATTGCTTCCGACCGTGCCTGGCGCCTTGTCCACCGCCTCACCGGCCTGTCCTGCGCCGCCTTGGCCTGCCTCTTGATCTGGCTTGGCTGGATCGATGCCGGCGCCGGCCCGCTGGTTCTGGCAATGAGCCTGAGCCTTCTCGCCATTCCCCTGCTGGGGACCGTGTTCACCCTGATGGCGCGGCGCCTCTAGCCGCCTTATCCCAATCGGTGCGAACTTATTCTCCCACCCGTCGCCGCCTGAGCAGGATTATCTTCACGGCCTGCCAGTAAAGGGAACGCCATGCGGCGCGCGCCCGCTGAAATCGGCGTAATCTGCACAACAAAGAGGCTCCAGGCACAGCGCCTGTGCAGCTTTCCAGCTTGCAGGTTCATCCATGTCCCCCACAACACTCGCCAGCGTCCCGCGCGTTACTCGGGCGCCAAAGCCGCTTTACCGCAGTTTCGGGTTCCAGGTCCTTGTTGCCATGGTTCTGGGCCTTGTTCTGGGGCTCGTTGCCCGCCAATTGGGCCCCGATGCCGCCGGCAATCCCAACTGGTTGACCCAGACTCTTGCCACTGTCGGCTCGATTTTCGTATCGCTGCTCCGCGCTCTGGTGCCGGTGCTGATCTTCACCGCCATTGTCGCCTCCATCGTTAATCTGCGCGAGCTCAACAACGCCGCCAAGCTGGTCTGGCAGACCCTCTTGTGGTTCGCCATCACCGCCTTGATCGCCGTCGCCATCGGCATCACCCTTGGCCTCGTCATCCAGCCCGGCCTCAACACCGCCATTGCCGAAACCGCCGCCGCCGCGCCATCCTCCACCGGCTCCTGGCTCGACTTCCTCAAGGGTCTCGTGCCCTCCAACATCCTGGGGCTCACTGCCTCGACCCGCGTCACCGATGCGGGGGCGACCACGAGCCTCTCCTTCAACGTCCTGCAGATCCTCGTGATCTCGATTGCCGTCGGTGTCGCCGCCCTGCGCGTCGGCCCCGCTGCCGATCCCTTCATCGCCTTCAACCAGGCCTTCCTCAAGATCGTGCACAAGATCCTGTGGTGGGTGATCCGCCTGACCCCGATCGGCACCGTGGGCCTTCTGGGCAATGCCGTTGCGGTTTATGGCTGGACGGCGCTGGGGCAGCTGGGCTGGTTCTCGGCCGCCATCTATATCGGTCTCGCCCTTGTGCTCTTTGTGGTCTATCCGCTGCTGCTGGGCGCCAACGGGCTCAACCCCATCCGCTACTTCCAGAGCGCCTGGCCCGCCATCCAGCTCGCCTTTGTGTCCCGCTCCTCCATCGGCACCCTGCCGCTGACCGAGCGCGTCACCGAGGCCAATCTGGGCGTGCCGCGCGAGTATGCCGCCTTTGCCGTGCCGCTCGGTGCCACCACCAAGATGGACGGTTGCGCCGCCATCTACCCGGCCATTGCCGCGATCTTTGTCGCCCAGTTCTACGGCATTGATCTCAGCCTGCAGCAATATCTGCTGATCGTCTTTGTTTCCGTGATCGGCTCGGCCGCCACCGCCGGGCTGACCGGCGCTACCGTGATGCTGACCCTGACGCTCTCGACCCTCGGGCTGCCGCTCGAAGGCGTGGGCCTGCTGCTGGCCGTTGACCCGATCCTCGATATGGGCCGCACCGCGGTCAATGTCGCGGGCCAGGCGCTCGTGCCCACCATCGTCGCCAAGCGGCAGGGCATCCTCAACCAGGCCGTCTATGACCGTGGCGAAAGCATCGAGGCGCTCGATGCCACCCCAAGCGCGGTGCCCGCCGAGTAAGCGAGCACCAGCCACCAACGAGAAAGGGGAGGCCAGTGCCTCCCCTTTTTTATGTCTGGTAATGCGCCTTCAGCCCACGAGCTTGAGCGCCGGCCGCCGTGGCTTGGTGCGCACCGGCTTGTAATTGGCCATCACCTTTTCGATCTCGTCGATCGCCTTGCCCGTGCCGTCCTCGGCCTGCAGCACTTCGGCGATCTCGCCGGCATTGCGCCGATAGCTCTCGTTGGTGCTCAGATCCTGCAGCGCGGCCGCCAGAATTTCGGCGGTCAGCTTGCGCAACCGCACCGGCTTGGGTCCGCAGCCCAGCTCATACACCCGCCGTCCCCAATAGGGTTGATCGATTGCCTGGGGCACCACAAAGGTCGGTCGCCCCAGATGCAGCCCCGCCGAGGTCGTGCCCGCCCCGCCGTGATGCACCACCCCGCTGACATAGCGGAACAGCTTGTCATGCGGCGCCTTCTCGAAGGCGAAGATGCTGTCCGGCAGATCGGACGGATCGATCCCGCCCCAGCCACGCGCCACCACAGCGCGCCCGCCCCAGAGCCGCACGGCCTCTTTCAAGATCTGCGTATTGCGCTCCGCCCCGAAGGGCATCGAGCCAAAGCCGATATAAACCGGCGCATCCCCGGCAGCCAGAAACCGCTGGAACTCGGGGGAGGGGTGCCAGTCATCATGCGTCTTGAGCTGCCAGTATCCCGTGACCAGCGCGGTCTTGGGCCAGTCGCGCGGCCGCGGCGACACAGCTTCCGAATAGGCATAAAGCGTTGTCAGCGGCGTGCCTTCGGTGTTGGTGAACAGCCCGCCCATCAGCCGCGCATCGAGCCCCATCAGCTCGCGCCGCAGCTTGTTGCGCGGCAGGTTCCAATAGGCCTGCTGCACCGTCGCCGCCGTATAGGACAGCTTGTTGAGCGCCGGCCCCAGATCATTGCCCACATAATACATGCAGAGCGGAAACTCGCTGGTCGAGTTGAGCGGCTGCAGCGCCGTCATGATCGCGGGAATCTTGAGCGCTTCGGCAATGTCGATGCCAAAGCTCGTATTCATGTTGATGATGATCGCGTCGCACCCCTGGCACATATTCCAGGCATGGCGCGCCGCCGTATCCACGATCTGCTGGCCCTGGCGCAACAGCGCGGGCGCATTGATCAGCATGGATTGGCTCATCGCGTTCTCGAAGCGCGACTGCTGGAGGAACGCCTGGATGGAGGGTCCGAGGGAATGGAATTCGACGCCCCGGCTTTCGATCAGGTCCTTGAACTCTTCGGAAGCCCCCAGCACCGTCTCGTAACCGCGCTCCTGTAGGGCGATTGCAAGGGCCAGGTAAGGTTGAACGTCGCCTTGCGTTCCAATCGTCACCAAGGCTATGCGCTTCAAGATTGGACCTCGTCATCCGCTGCATGTGGTGCGGAAATCGGCCTGCGGCAGACCATTTACAATACCCGGATCAGCATTTATGAACAACGAACCTTTAGCCGGTTTTCATAACTACGTCGCACCTTAAGGGCAAGAGTCATGCCGTTTCCCCACATGATTGCATTGGTTGGAGCCTCGCTCGCCGGCAGTCCCGTGGCCGCCGCCGCATTCGGGGCAGGGGCGAACGCCCGCTAGCTCTTCCCGCTGGGCCACCGTGTTGGCCGGGAAGAGCCGAACAAATCTGGAGCGTTTTTGAGAACGCTTAACCCTGTTCAAACCATAATTCCGCGACAATAGACCAGTCTGATGCAGACTGCGCGGCCATAGGCGCATTGTCGCTAGCAAGGTCCCACCCCGGACCGCCGAGGATCCCATGAGCGAAGATTTCCACCGCATCCGCCGTCTCCCGCCCTATGTTTTTGCCCATATCGACCCGATCAAGGCCAAGGCGCGCGCCGATGGCGTCGACATCATCGATCTGGGCATGGGCAATCCCGATATGCCCACCCCCGAGCACATCGTGAACAAGCTCCAGGAAGTGGTGAAGGACCCGCGTACCCATCGCTATTCCACCTCGCGTGGCATTCCGGGGCTGCGCAAGGCGCAGGCGAGCTATTATGGCCGCCGTTTTGGCGTCAAGCTCAACCCCGATACCCAGGTGGTCGCCACCCTTGGTTCCAAGGAAGGCTTTGCCAATATGGCTTCGGCCATCACCGCCCCGGGCGATGTGGTTCTGGTGCCCAACCCGACCTATCCCATCCATTCCTTTGGCTTCATCATGGCCGGCGGCGTCGTGCGCTCCATGCCCGCCGATCCCAATGAAGATTTCATGCGCTCGCTCGATCGCGCCGTGCGCCACTCCATTCCCAAGCCCATCGCGCTGGTCTTGAACTATCCCGCCAACCCGACCGCCTATACGGCCTCGCTCGATTTCTATGCCGAAGTGGTCAAGTACTGCCGCGCCAACGACATCTTCATCTTGTCCGATCTCGCCTATTCGGAGATCTATTTCGACGAGAAGGACCCGCCGCCTTCCGTGCTGCAGATCCCGGGCGCCATCGACATCTCGGTCGAGTTCACCTCCATGAGCAAGACCTATTCCATGCCCGGCTGGCGCGTCGGTTTCGCCGTGGGCAATGAGCGCCTGATCGCCGCCCTCGCGCGCGTCAAATCCTATCTCGATTATGGCGCCTTCACCCCCATCCAGGTCGCCGCCACTGCCGCCCTCAATGGCTCCGATGAGGTGATCGAGGAAGTGCGCAAGATCTACAAGGCGCGCCGCGACGTCATGGTGGAAAGCTTTGCCCGCGCCGGCTGGGACATCCCGGTCCCCAAGGCCACCATGTTCGCCTGGGCCCCCATTCCGGCCCAGTACGCCCATATGGGCTCGCTGGAATTCGCCAAAATGCTGATCCAGGAGACCGGCGTCGCTGTGGCCCCTGGCGTCGGCTTTGGCGAATATGGCGATCAGTATATCCGCCTGGCATTCGTCGAAAACGAACAACGCATCCGCCAAGCCGCGCGCAACATCAAAAAGCTCCTCGGCACCAAATCCGGCACCGGCAACGTCGTCCCCCTCACCGCGTAATTTGGGCAGGGCAGGGGCATTCCACGTCCCGCCCCATCGAACCCACGCGCAAGCCCTCGACCCGCCTAACTCCACCAGCCCCTCCGTCCCTCTCCCATTGAGGGGAGGGGTCAGGGTGAGGGTTCAGGCGCTTGGGCTACCCTCGAGCTGCAAACAGCGCACCATAAAGAACCCTCCGCCCACACCACCCCATCAGTCTGCCTCCCCTCCCCCTTGAGGGGAGGGGCCGGGGGAGG
>JAQSXP010000140.1 GCA_029256605.1 Devosia sp.
CAGGCGCGCCTCCAGCCCTATGATGGGCCGACCACGGCCAAGTTCATCGCGCTCCTCAAGGCCATGCCGGTGCCGGCCCGTGGGGTCGTGGTTCATGCCCACAATGGCGAGCCCGCGGCCGCGGCGCTGTTCGCGCTGGCCGGGGAGATTGTTGTTGCCGGCAACGTTGTGACCCATCCCGACCAGCGCCGCCGCGGCTTTGCGCAAGCCGTGATGCAGGCGGGCCTCCATTGGGCGCAAGGTGCCGGCGCCACGATCGGCGCGCTCAATGTTGCGGGCGACAACCTCGCCGCCAAGACGCTATACGCGCGGCTCGGCTTCACGCACCGCTATGATTACACCTACCGGATAATTCCCAAGCCATGAGCCCATACCCGACCCTGCTTGTTGTTGCCTGCGCGTTGGTGGACGCCGACCGGCGGGTGCTGATTGCCCAGCGCCCCGAGGGCAAGTCCCTCGCAGGACTTTGGGAGTTTCCCGGGGGCAAGGTGGAGGCCGGTGAATCCCCTGAAGCGGCGCTGATCCGCGAGCTCGAGGAAGAGCTGGGGGTGCAAACCAAGACTGCGTGCCTCGCGCCTCTCAGCTTTGCCAGCCATGCTTACGAAACTTTTCACCTGTTGATGCCACTCTATGTGTGCCGGAAATGGCAGGGCCAGCCGCAGGCCAAGGAACATGCCGCCCTCAAATGGGTGCGCCCGCAGGCCCTGCGCGATTATCCCATGCCCCCGGCCGACGAGCCATTGATCGCCGCCCTGTGCGATCTGCTCTAGGGAGCAAGGAGGCGCAGCGCCGATGCCGACCCGGATAGTTCATCGGTTTTTCGCCGAAGAGCGCGGCGCCACCGCCATTGAATATGGCTTGATTGCTGCCCTCATTACCCTGGCGCTGCTCACCGCGCTGGTCGGCTTGGGCGACAGTGTCACTGTTTTGTTCGGCAATGGCGTCGGGGGAGCGTCGCGGGCCATCGAGGACGCGTTGGAGGCGGCCGGCTAAGGCCGCATCCCATGTGCGTCGCGCTAGTGCAGCGCGACGACCTTGTATTTTTCCCCGACGCGAATGGGATCGCCGGGGAACAGATCATTGATGATGTAGAAGAGTTCGGTGCCACGATTGAGCCCCGCCATCTGGCGCGCCAGCGATTCACTGGTGTCGCCCGGCTTGGCCGTGACGATCCGCACCGCCACCCGCCGGATATCGGCAAGGTCCGACGTCGTAGTGCGGCGGAAGCTCTTGAGCGTGGCTTCGGCCCCAGCGGCAAAGCGCGCACTGTCGGACTTGGCGGCAAAGATGAAGCGGTAAACCTGCCCATCGAGCCGCATGACCGAGACGCGGAAGAACCACTGGTCGGTTTGCGCCAGGCCCGAGGCCATTTCGATGCCGTTGAAGTTCTGCGTCGTCACCGTTTCGCCCTTGAGTCCGGCGATCCAGCCAGACTTGAGGTAATCGGCGAGCGGCATATTGGCATTGACCTCGGCGCTGTCGAAGCGCACCGCTTCCCCGTCGCCGGCCACGCCGACCACCGCGCTTTGCGAATTTTGCAGCGTATAGCCCTGCGGCACGGTGAAGGTGAACTTGCTGGCAGGATGCACGAAGCGCCGGCCGATGATCGAGCCCTGAGCGGGGCTGTCGCCAAAGGTCAGGCCCTGGATGCTGGCCAGATATTCCGCGCGCCCGACCTCGCCCATGCCGGCCTGGCCGAACATGGTGGTCGCGGTGTCCATTGCCTTCTGGATGCGGGCCGGGGTGGATGGGTGGGAGGACAGGAACCCCTCACCGGCATTTTCGCCGGCCGAGAAGCTGGCGAACCGGCTCATCACCCCGAGGAACCGCGCCGCCGCGGACGGATCATAGCCCGCCTTGCCGGCGAACTTGATGCCTTCGCGATCCGCTTCCAGCTCCTGGCTCTGCCCAAAGGCGGCCATGGATTCACGTGAACGATTGGACAATTGATCGGTGGAGCTGTCGCCGCCGAAGACGCCCGTGATCACCCGGTCGACAATGGCCGTGGTGCGGGTGCGATCGGTGCGCGCGCGCGCATGGCGCAGCGTCACGTGGGCAATTTCGTGCGCAAGGACCGCCGCGAGCTCGCTGGTGTCGGAGGCGAGCGCCAGGATGCCGCGGGTCACATAGATATAGCCACCGGGCAGCGCGAAGGCATTGACCTCGGCGCTATCGAGAATGGTGACCTGGAACTGCGCATTGGGCTGGTTGGCCGCGGCCAAGAGGCGCCCTACGATGCGCGCAACCATGATTTCGGCCGGACGATCGGAATACACCCCACCATAGGCGGCGATGATGCGCGGATGCTCGCGCCGGCCGATCACCACATCCTCTGGATCGGTGCCTTCGGGCACGACCAGTGGAGCGGGATTATCGCCCGTCTGGGTCACCGCAATATGGGTGCCGCTCATTGTGGTGCAGGCCGAAACCACCAGCAACGCGCTCGCGAGCAATGCGAGCCGGACCGGCCGAGCCTTACGCAGATACCCCGTCATTGTGTGGCTAAAACCTCGATCTGCTCGGGATGGGTTACTTCGATGCGTGGACCATCCCGGTCGTCCACCCATCCCCTGATCCGCACCAGGGCGCCTTCCAGCGCCAGTGGATCAAAGCCATCCTCGGCAAACAGCCGCAATGCGGATGCCTCGATTACGGCGGTGAAGTCTTGCTTCCAAAACCGGCCGAAATTGAGATAGACCCGCCCGCCACTGCGATCGGCCAGCAACACGCGCCCTTCCACCAGTTCATAGTGGCCGGCGCGCGCCAGCAAGTCTTCCGGTCGATCTGCCGCCCGCACGCTGTAATAGGGATCAGACCAGATGCCAAGCCCGGCCGCCCGCGC
This sequence comes from Devosia sp., assembly GCA_029256605.1. Classification (GTDB taxonomy): domain Bacteria; phylum Pseudomonadota; class Alphaproteobacteria; order Rhizobiales; family Devosiaceae; genus Devosia. Next base: position 2,843 of record JAQSXP010000140.1, read on the forward strand.
CCGCCCTTCGGCGGCCAGCAGCAAATCGAGACATGCTCGATTGTCGGGAAAGGAATACACCCGCGCCAGCCCCTGGGCGATCATCGCCTGCTGCGCCCATTGCTCCCCTTCGGGCCCTTCGACAAAGAGGTGGGCCAGGGCGCGCTCATAGCGATCCACCTCTTCCCCGCCATAGCCCAGCCGCACCGAGCGGTGAAGCGCAAGGGTTTCGAGCGCCGCCTTGGCCTCGGGCGCAAGGGGCCAGGTGGGAAAGCCTTCGCGCCCCAGGGGCAGCTTGGGGGCCTGGGTGCCGATCAGGCGCACCACCAGCCCCGAATCAAGCACGACGGTGTCGCCATCGGTGACCTCGACCACCGTGCCGCCGGGCACCATGCGCAGCGCTTCGCACGCCATCGCCCCGGCCGCAACGCTGGACAGCGCTGCAAGCGTGGCGAGCCGGACAAAGCTGGTCTTGAGCACGGGGGCGACCTCGGTAAGATTCGGTTCACCATACCGGCAAAGCCTGCAACAAAACCTTACCAGCGCTCGCCTCGGCGGCTTCAGGCGGGGCATTGCGGCTTTTGCGCAACACCCCGCCGCTGCGGGTTTCCCCCGATCCCGCCTGAGCCCGCAAAAAGGCAGGTGGGAAGCGCGCGCGCGAGCCCGGCTCTGGTTTGCACCCATTCATCAGGTTCTGTATAAAGGGCCCGCGTGGTCTCGTAGCTCAGCAGGATAGAGCACAGGATTCCTAATCCTGGGGTCGTGGGTTCGAATCCCGCCGAGATCACCATTGCCGCCCCTTCGGCCCCGCGCGGGTAGCGCCGGCATTGCTGCTTGATATCGATCAAGGCAGGCGCGGCGGCAGCACCCTAGTTTCGTTCTGACTCAACGCAGTGAGGAACGCATGGACCAGGATTTCAACGGCAAGGCCGCATTGGTCACCGGAGCGGCGTCAGGGATCGGCGCGGCGGTTGCCCATGAGCTGGCCGCGCGTGGCGCGGCGGTGATGGTGGCCGACCTCAATCAGCAGGGCGCCGACGAGGTGGTCGTTTCCATCCGCGCCGGTGGTGGCACTGCCCAGGCCTACGCCCTCGATGTGAGCTCGGCGCTCGAGATGGAAGCGCTGGTGGATTACGTCAAACGCAATTTCGGCGCGCTGCATTTTGCCGTCAACAATGCCGGCATCAGCGGCCCTGCGGCGCGCACCGGCGAATACCCGCTCGATGGCTGGGCGCGGGTGATCGACGTCAATCTCAACAGCGTCTTTTATGGTTTGCGCTACCAGTTGCCCGCGATCCAGGCTTCGGGCGGCGGGGCAATCGTCAACATGGCTTCCATTCTGGGCTCGGTCGGCTTTGCCAATGCACCGGCCTATGTGGCGGCCAAGCATGCCGTGGTGGGGCTGACCAAATCGGCGGCGGCCGAATATGCCCCCCACAATATCCGCATCAATGCGGTGGGTCCGGGCTTTATCGACACCCCGCTGATTTCCGAAACCCTTGATGCTCCCACGCTGATGGGTCTGCGCAATCTCCATCCCATCGGCCGGCTGGGCACGCCCCAGGAGGTTGCGGCACTGACCGTGTTCCTGCTGTCGCCGGCGGCGAGCTTCATCACCGGCAGCTATCACCTGGTGGATGGCGGCTATACCGCGGTCTAGGGATGTGTGCCGTGCGCGCCCCCGATTTGACGCCCATCAAATCGGGAGTGCGCAAAAGGTCTAGAACCACTATGCGGCCCGGGCGCGACCAAGGGCCTCCCATCCGTAGCGCGCCCGGGCCGATCCCATTTTCCCAACCACCAGCCAGCGGGATCGCGCCCCCATGAAGCAGCAGACCACTTACCTGCTGCTGGGTCTGGCCCTGCTCGGGCTCGTTGCGGGGCTGCTGGCCGCCTGGCTCGGGCCCGCGGGCTGGGCCGGGCCGATCTGGGCGGCGGCGACCCTGCCCGTGCTGGGCGCGCTCCTTGTGCAGATCTGGACGTCGTTGCGGCGCGGCGATGTGGGGCTGGATGTAGTGGCGGCCCTTTCCATGTCGGCGGCCCTCGTTTTTGGCGAGCCGCTGGCGGGCAATGTCGTGGCGCTGATGTATGCGGGCGGGCAATTGCTGGAAAGCTATGCCCAGGGCCGCGCGCAGCGGGAAATGACGGCGCTGCTCGGCCGGATTGCGCGTACCGCCATGCGCTTTGAAGGCGAGCACCTCGTCGAAGTGCCCATCGAAGCCGTGGCGCCGGGCGATCACCTGCTGATCCGGCAGGGCGAGGTCGTGCCGGTGGATGGCAGCCCGCTCGACGGCGATGCCGTGCTTGATGTCTCGGCGCTGACCGGGGAAGCCAATCCCGCTCGGGTGGCGCCGGGTGGGGAGGTGATGAGCGGCTCGACCTCGCTCGGCCCCGCCTTCACCCTCCTCGCGACGAGCCTTGCGCGCGACAGCACCTATGCCGGTATTGTGCGCATGGTGGAAGCGGCCCAGCGCAGCAAGCCTCCCATGGTGCGGATCGCCGATCGCTATGCCATCTGGTTCCTCGTGCTGACCGGATCGCCGATCGCTATGCCATCTGGTTCCTCGTGCTGACGATCCTCATGGCGGGGCTCGCCTGGGGATTGAGCCGCGAACCGGTGCGCGCGCTGGCGGTGCTCGTCGCCGCCACCCCATGCCCGCTGATCCTCGCGGTCCCGGTGGCGCTGATCTCGGGCATGTCGCGGGCCGCGCGGATCGGCGTGATGGTCAAGGATGGCGGGGTGTTCGAGGCCATGGCGCGCATCAAGGTGGTGATCCTCGACAAGACCGGCACCCTGACCTATGGCCGCGCGGCCGTGACCGAGATCAAGACCATGGGCGGCCATAACCAAGCCGAGCTGCTCGGGCTGGCAGCCAGCCTCGAACAGGCCTCGGGTCATGTCGTGGCCGAAGCGCTGGTGGATGCCGCCCAGGCGCAGGGCCTGCCGCTGGCCGCGCCGAGCCGGGTCAAGGAAACCCCGGGTACGGGGCTGGTGGGCATGGTCGAGGGGCAGCGGGTCCTGGTCGGCGGGCCCGACTGGGTGCTCGCGCAGATCCCGGCGCCCGTGACCGGCACCAATCTCGTCGCGCCCGATGATGCAATGTCGGTGGCGGTGGCGATCAATGACCAGCTCGCCGGCTTCATCATTCTTGCCGACCGGGTGCGTGAGGATGCCGCTCAAGTGCTGGGCGCGCTGCGCCAGCAGGGCGTCGAGCGGATCGTCTTGGCTTCGGGCGACCGGACGGGCATTGCCGAGGCGGTGGGCAAGCGCCTGGGGGTCGATGCGGTGCGGGGGGATCTCAAGCCCGCCGACAAGGTTGCCGCCGTGCGCGCCGAACACCGGGCGGGGTCGACCATGATGGTGGGGGATGGCGTCAATGATGCCCCCGCCCTTGCCGCAGCCGATGTGGGGGTGGCGATGGGCGCGCGCGGGGCAGCCGCGTCTTCGGAAGCCGCAGGCGTCGTGGTGCTGGTGGACCAGCTTGCCCCCCTGGCCGATGCCATCGGCATTGCCCGCCGCTCGCGCAGCATTGCGCTGCAAAGCGTCACGGTCGGCTTGAGTCTTTCAGTGCTGGCCATGACCGCCGCGGCCTTCGGTTTCCTGGCGCCGGTGCAGGGCGCCGTGGTGCAGGAAGCGATCGATGTCGCGGTGATCCTCAACGCCATGCGGGCGCTGCGCTGATCGGACGCACCGGCAAACTCCGAGCCGTTGACACCCATCAAGATGGGGTTTTTGGGGCCCCCTATAGTGACAGTCCGGTTTGGAGAGACCCGACATGTCAACGCCTGGTAACCAACCCCTTGGGCCTCCGTTTCGCTCCACGCGGCGCCGCGCGACGGGGTCAGGGGCACTGCTCCCACAGGATCGCCCCCTCCTTTGGGAAACCAAAAAGCTCAAGCATGCGCTGGGTGCCGCGGGGGTGTCGCTGTGGTCTTGGACGCCCCAGACCGATCTTTTCATCATGGATGACCTCGGCTTCAAGCTCTGGGGCCTGCGGCGCAAGACACGGGTAACGCTCGAGGATCTGTCGGCGCGCGTCTACCCGGCGGATCTGGAGATGGTGCGTGCCAATCTGCGCGCCACCCGCACGCTCCAGGGCACCTACGAAATCGACTTTCGCATTCTTGTCGACAAGCAGGTGCGCTGGGTTTCGGTGCGGGGCCTGGGGGAAGACGAGCTGCTGCATGATGGGCAGATGCTGGGGGTGTTCCTTGATGTCACCCGCCGCCGGCAAGCCGAGGACAACCACGAATTGCTCGCCGGCGAGATGAGCCACCGGGTCAAGAACCTGCTCGCCATTGCCGACGGGTTGGCCGATCTGTCGTCGCGCTCGAGCAGCAGCGTTGCCGAAATGACCGGGGAGCTCAAGGGACGCCTGCAGGCCCTGCGCCGCGCCCATGATTTCGTGCGCACCCTGCCCGGGCACCAGGCTGGAGGCGCCAGGCTGGACGACCTGATCGGGGTGCTGCTCGCCCCCTATGATACTGCGGATACGACAGGCAAGCGCATCCATGTTGCCGTTCCAGCGATGGAGATCGGCGAACAGGCCGCCACCACGCTGGCCCTGGTGATCCATGAACTGGCAACCAATTCGGTCAAGTATGGCGCCCTATCGGTGGGCTCAGGGCTGCTCGATGTCTCGGGCCGGGCGACGCCCGACGAGCTGTGCCTCGTCTGGAGCGAACAAGGCGGCCCTCCGGTGGA
>JAQSXP010000141.1 GCA_029256605.1 Devosia sp.
TGGTCGGGGCGATGCGCTGCCAGGCATAGATGCACGTGTCGCCGGTGGGCGGCTTGCCGATCGCATAGCCGAACGGGCCATAAGCGTTCTGAACGAAGTACGGGGACACGGCCATGCCCGCGTTCGGCCAGGCCGCCAGCGCTTCTTCGGTCAGGTTGACCTCGATAAAGGGCACATCGCGCAGGCGGGTATCGCTGCCGTCGCCGCCTTTGCCGATGAACTGGATCACCTGGATCTTGTTCTCGCCGGGCGTACGCGCATCGGTAGCCAGGAAAATGTCCTGCTTGATGGCGTTGGGATAGGTCGATGCAACGACGCTAACGATGGCCGGTCCGCCCGGTGGTGGTATGATCACCGCCTCGACAGGTGCGATCAATTTCGCTTCTGTGGTGGGTAGCTCCGGGGTGGTCGAGCATCCGGCGAGCAGCAGTGCCGTAAGGCCGATGGCCGCCAGACCAGCTGTCTTCTTAACCAATGGCTTTCCCTGCCGCGGGTGGCGCTGCATCGCAGACTGACCTCTTCTCTAGCTTCTCGAGGCTAGCGACGGCCTTCTGCCTCGGCCTTCATTACGGAAGCATTCGCATTTGAGCGCATCGGCCACGTCCTCCCAGGCTGAACAGCCGACGTTGCGAGCCGATCTTAATCAGCGATCCTGTTCGTCGCTCCAGCCATGGGCCCACAAGAGGCCGATGATTGCGCCCTTGCAGGAGGGCAGGATGGCCATAGGGACGATGATGGCGAGCGGGACCAGGACATAGAGGTAAACGAGCGGGAGGGGCAGGATCAGGCCGACGCGGTAATAAGCTAACGGCTCGCCGCATACGGCGCAATGCTCAACCTGTTCGAGATAGTGGTGGAAGAGCCAGCCTTGGCCGCATTGCGGGCAGCGGCACTTGAGGCCCCGCCAGATCGCCGTGGTCGTCTTGCGGGTTTGCTCGCTCGAGGACGGCATGGGTGAGCATCCTTTCGGGTCGAGGCCGGCCGCGTTCTATGATCCGTGGCCAGGATGCGCACGAGCCTACATCCGGATGTCCGGAGTATTCACGGCAAATGTCATGTTTGCTCCCGGGCCCTCTTTCTTGCCCTTTGCTGTCGAAAGCGTCTCGCTAACCGCAATAATCCTGATTAGCATCGGGAAACCGCAGCCAATGCGTGCCGTTGGTCTGTTGCTCAACGCTTGGTCCCCCCATGCCCCCCGGTGTTATCCTCGCTCTGCTGGCTTATGGCCTGTTCTCGTGCTCCGATGCGTCGATCAAAAGCCTGGGTGGTGAGCTCAGCGTCTTCGAGATCGGCTTTTTCACTTCGCTGTTTGCCATTGGGCCGGCGCTGTTCAGCAAAAGTCGCAAGGAGCGCTGGCACGACGTCTTGCAGTTCAAGAACCCGCTGCTGCTCAATATTCGCGGCCTCTCGGGCGTGCTGGGTTCGGCCTGCGTGATCTATGCCTTCACCCATGTTCCTCTGGCGGAAGTGTATTCGCTGGCCTTCCTCGCGCCCATTTTCGTGGTGCTGCTGTCAGCACTGCTGCTGAGCGAGGCGATACCGCGCTATCGCTGGTTGTTGCTGATCCTGAGCTTTGTGGGCGTGCTGATTGTGGTGCGCCCCGGCTTTCGCGAATTGCAGTTGGGGCATCTGGCGGCGCTGGCCTGTGCCTTTTTCACCGCCACCAATACCGTGGTGCTCCGTTCGCTCGCGCCGCGCGAGCATCGCCTCAGCATCTTCACCATGGTCAGCCTTTATGCGCTGGTGCTCAACGGGGTGGGCATGCTGGTCTGGGGCAGCAGCGTCCCCACCTTGCCGCAGCTGGCGGTGCTGGCCCTGATCGGCACCATGGGCGGCCTTGGGCACCTGACCTTTATCGGCGCCACCAAGCTCGCGCCCGCCAACCAGGTCGCGCCCGCTCAGTATACCCAGATGCTCTGGGCGCTGGGTCTCGGGGCCATTTTCTACGGCGAATTTATCGATTGGATCGGCATTTTCGGCCTCGTCATCATGATCGGCACCGGGGCGCTCAACCTGCTTTCGCCCGAAACCTACGGGCGCCACTTCACCCGGAGCGGTAGGTCAGGGATGGTCCGCAACCCACTCCAAGCCACACGCCTGGCCGAGGTGCCGATCCACGACTGTGCCGTCGCCGGCTCAGGGGCGCCGCGCACCAAACCCTAGCTGCCGCAGTCTTGATCGCCACCTGTGCTGGCGGCGCGCAACCAAAGCTGCGCGCTGCCGCTTTACCGCACACTGCAGGCGCAATGGAGAAAACGCGATGATCACCAGAACAGCTTTGTCCCTCGTTCTCGCCGCCATGCTGGCGCTCCGGGCACAGCTTTGGCGCAGGAAGAGCACCGGATCGGCGGCAAGGCGGTTCCCGCCGATCAGGTCCCCGAAGTGCAGGCCAAATGCGATGAAATGCGCAAGGGCGGAACCACGTCGCCCGTCGCCGAAGCTGCCGCTGACGAACCCAATGAAGAAGCGGGCGGGGAAGCGGCTGAAGCGGCCGCCGTGGAGCTCTCAAGCGAGCTTTGGACCGCCGACGGCAAGATCGATCTGGAAAAGCTCTCGATTGAGCAGTGTGGCGAAGGCAATTTCGGGCTGACGCCCAACTAAACCAGACGCCCGATCACCAAAACAACCGGGGCTCCGCACCTGCGGAGCCCCATTTTTACGTTCAGGCGCCGGTGATACGCCAGATCACGTCACCCACATCGTCCGCCATCAGCACCGACTTGTCCGCCGCCAGGGCCACGCCCACCGGGCGCCCATAGGAGAACTTTTCGTCGGCCGACAGGAAGTCGGTGAGGATGTCGCGCGGCAGTCCAACGGGCTTGCCGTTCTCGAAAGCCACAAAGGTCAGCTTGTAGCCGCTGAGCGTGCTGCGGTTCCACGAACCATGCTGGCCGATCGCCATGCCCGCGGGAAAGCCGGGCAGGGTGCCTTCCGGCAGCCAGCAAAGGCCGAGAGAGGCGGTATGCCCGCCCAGCGCGTAATCGGGCGCGAGGGCCGTCGCGACCTTGGTCGCGTCTTGCGGCACGCGATCGTCGACCGTTTGGCCCCAATAGCTATAGGGCCAGCCATAAAAGCCGCCATCGCGCACGGAGGTCAGGTAATCGGGTGGGGTTTCGTCGCCCAGGCCGTCGCGCTCATTGACCACGGTCCAGAGCGAGCCATTGTTTGGCTCCCAGGCCAGCCCCACCGGATTGCGCAAGCCGCCGGCAAAGACACGCGATTGGCCGGTCGCAAGGTCAAGCTCATGGATGCAGGCGCGATCGATCTCGGCCTCCATGCCGGAGTCACCGATATTGCTGAGTGAGCCCACGGCCACATAAAGCTTGGAGCCGTCGGCGCTCGCGATGAGGTTGCGCGTCCAGTGCCCGCCGGGCTTGGTGCTCATCAGCTTGCGCGGCTTGGCGGTGATCTGCGTCGCGCCTGCCTCATAGGGATATGCCAGCACCGCGTCGCTCGCGCCGACGTAAAGCGTGTCCCCGATCAGCACCATGCCATAGGGCTGGCGCACCTTGTCGATGAACACATGCCGGATCTCGGCCACGCCGTCCCCGTCCGCATCGCGCAGCAGAGTTATGCGGTTGGGGCTCGTGCCCGAAGCCTTGGCCCGCTTCATCGTGCTCGACATGGCATGGTCGAACAGCGACTTGGGCTCGCCCGATTCACCCATCGATTCGGCCACCAGCACATCGCCATTGGGCAACACATGCATGTTGCGGGGATGGTCGAGCTTGGCGGCAAAGGCATTGACCTTGAGCCCGGCGGCAGCGGTGGGCTTGTGCTCGCCTTCCCAGCCCTTGGCCGTGGGCATCTTGAGCGTCGGGATGCTGCCCTGCGGCTTGGGTGCGGGGATGGTGGGGGCCGTGCCATAAACCGGTGGGCGAGGACCGTCACCCGAATGGCGGACGGCAACGGCAACCGCGCCTACGGCGGCAACGACACGGGCGAAAACGGCACTGGTGTTCATTGAAGGATCTCAACTGGCGGAACAGGTTAGCCCAAGCTAACGCCAATGCTCGGGGGCGAATACCCCTGGCGGCGTTGAACGCGCAGCCTTTTTGCGCGTCGCGGTTCGGCAGCGCCTTCCCGCTCCCCTTACGGCCGCATGCGCCGGAACAAAGAAAATGCCCATTCGTTGGTAGTCACACCCCACAGAGGAGATAACGATGCGAACTCTTGCGCTTGCTGCCCTTGTTCTGATGACCGGCACCGCCTTTGCCCAGGATGCGGCACCCGCTGCGGGCGGCGCGGCCCCGGCGGCCAACCCATCCGCGAGCACCACGGCGCGCACTCCGGTGGACACCCCGCAATTCATCGAGCAGGCAGGTTTTTCAGGCACATTTGAAATTGAGTCCAGCAAGTTGGCGCTGGAAAAGGCCGAGCGCGACGACGTCAAGGAATTTGCTCAGCACATGATCGATGAGCACACCGCCAATTCCGAAGCCCTGACGGACGCGGTGGCCGCCACCGGCATCGAGATTGCCGTCCCCACCGTGCTTGATCCGGTGCATCAGCAGATGATGGATACGCTCGAAGCCTCAACCGACTTCGACATGGATTATCTCAAGATGCAGTACCAGGCCCATCAGGACGCGATTTCCCTGTTCTCGTCCTATGCCGAAGCTGGTGAAGCCGGCCCGATCAAGGAATATGCCGCCGAAAGCCTCCCCGCTCTCAATATGCATCTGGAAATGCTGCCCGCAGACGGCAAGCCGCAATAATCAAGCCAGGCCCACTAAAAAGCCTGCCGCCCCGAAGGAGCGGCAGGCTTTTTTATTAGACAGTGGCAGCCCGGCCCCGAAGGGCCGCGTCGCCAGGCAGATTACTCGGCCAGTTCAGCATACATGGCGTCGAAACGCGACTGTGCCTTGGGCGGAACCTTCACGCTCTTGGCTTCTTCCAGGTTGGTCGGCTCGCCGACAACAACCAGGGCGACCATGCCCATGCCGAAGTGCGGAGCGCACTTGACGCCGTAAACACCTTCGGTGTCGAAGGTCACGGTGATTTCTTCGTTGAGCTTGCCCTTGAACGGGGTAGCGCCTTCAGGCAGCATGCCGGCGATGGTTTCGGCATTGTGGCCCTTGTCGGTCGGCACGAAAGTGACGGTGTCACCAACGGCGATTTCGGTTAGCGCTGGCTCAAACACCATCGTGCCGTCTTCACCCTTGTTGAGCATCTTGACCTGGTGGTCGGCAGCGAAAGCGGGGAGTGCGAAAGCGGATACCGCTACGGCTGCAAGACCGAGAGTTTTGAGAATGCGAATTTTAGCCTCCTGAAGGAACTACTACTACAACAACCGGGAGTACGCCCTTGGTGTTCCCGCCTGTTAGTCACTTATCGGAAGTGAACTGGACGTGAACGGGGTGCACCGGCGCCTGCTGTTCAGATAGGAAACCAAACGCAGTTTGCCAACCGGCGCGCCCGGGTGAACGGGCTGTTCATTGCTTGCCCTTGGCGGCTGGATGACGCAAAAGCAGGCATGATCCGATTTCACAGAAACCCAAGCGCTGCCACAGGTTTGGGTGGGGTGCTTCGCGTAGAAACGCCCGCCGCCGGAGGGGTGCCAAAGTGACCATACCCTCTGTTTTCGTTGACAATTTGTCGCACAGCTATGCCGGCAAATTGGCCCTCGACAAGGTCAGCCTCAGCATCGAGCGGGGCTCGAGCTTTGCCCTTCTGGGCCCCAACGGCGCCGGCAAGACCACGCTGATCAGCATTTTGTGCACGCTGCAAAAGGCCGACAGCGGCACCGCCAAGGTGGATGGCATCGATGTCCGCCGCAGCCCGACTGCTGCGCGCAAGCGCATCGGGGTGGTGTTCCAGGATTCTAGCCTCGATGACCGCCTCAGTGCCTATGAGAACCTCAACTTCCACGGCCTCGTCTACGGCATGCCCAGCCGCGAGCGGCGGCAGCGCATTGGCGAGATGCT
>JAQSXP010000142.1 GCA_029256605.1 Devosia sp.
GACCGTACAAAGGTTTATGTCAGCGATCCTGCCGGGTGTGCGGCACTAGAGAGCGATGGCCTCGACGCCATTTCAGCGCTCGGCTTTCGAGTGATGACCTTTGACGCCGGTATCCAGACGCTGGAGTCGAGTTGCAACTTCTTTGACATCAAGTCCAAGCCGGGCAATGCACATCTGCTGGTCTCGGCGGTGTGCGAAAATCCGGGTGCGATTTATCCCGATCTCCTGTCTTTGACCCCGCTGACAACCGACACCGTTCAGGTGGTGTCCTCTCACGAGGCTGCGTTGAATGCAGCCGGAAACAATGAACCCAGCTCGGAGGGAGCCTCGCCCGGCGCGACGCTTTTCCACCGCTGCGCCAATCTAAGCGAGTTACCGCGTTGACCGATCTGACCAAATTGAGTCTTGCCGATGCCAGCAAGGGGCTGAAGGCCAAGAGCTTTTCCGCCACGGAGCTGACCGGCGCCTATCTTGGTGCCATCGAGGCGGCCAATGGCGTGCTCAATGCCTATGTCGCGGTCACCGCCGAGCAGGCCACCGAAATGGCCAAGGCAAGCGACGAGAAGCTGAGCAAGGGTGAGGGCGGCTCGCTCGAAGGCATTCCGCTGGGGATCAAGGACCTGTTCGCCACCAAGGGCGTCCACACCCAGGCAGCCAGCCATATTCTGGATGGCTTCAAGCCGTTCTACGAGTCGACGGTCACCAGCAATCTGTGGCGCGACGGCGCGGTGATGCTGGGCAAGCTCAATATGGACGAGTTCGCCATGGGGTCGTCCAACGAGACCTCCTATTATGGCCCGGTGGTCAGCCCGTTCCGGGCGGAAGGCTCGAATGCCCAGCTGGTGCCGGGCGGCTCTTCGGGCGGCTCTGCTGCGGCGGTGGCGGCCTGGCTTTGCGCCGGCGCAACGGCAACCGACACTGGCGGCTCCATTCGCCAGCCCGCCGCTTTCACCGGCACTGTGGGCATCAAGCCGACCTATGGCCGCTGCTCACGCTGGGGCACGGTAGCTTTCGCCTCTTCGCTCGATCAGGCCGGCCCTATCGCGCGCACCGTCGAGGATTCGGCGCTGCTGCTGCGCTCCATGGCCGGGTTTGACCCCAAGGACTCCACCAGCGTAGATCTGCCGGTCCCTGACTTTGCGGCGGCCGTCGAACGCGGCGTAAAGGGGCTTTGCATCGGTGTTCCTAAGGAATACCGCATGGAGGGCATGCCGGCCGAGATCGAAAAACTCTGGGAGCAGGGGCTCGAATGGCTACGCGCGGAGGGCGCCACGGTCAAAGACATCTCCTTGCCGCACACGAAATACGCGCTCCCCGCTTATTACATCGTGGCTCCGGCTGAAGCCTCCTCGAACTTGGCGCGCTATGATGGCGTCAAATACGGGCTCCGGGTGTCGGGCAAGGACATCACCGACATGTATGAGCTGACGCGCGCCGCCGGATTTGGCCGTGAGGTGAAGCGCCGGATCATGATCGGCACCTATGTGCTCAGCGCCGGCTATTTCGACGCCTATTACGTCAAGGCGCAAAAGGTACGCACGCTGATTAAGCGCGACTTCGAGGACGCGTTCGCAGCCGGTGTCGATGCCATCCTGACCCCAGCAACACCCTCGGCAGCATTCGGCATTGGCGATGAAACGCTGGCAGCCGATCCGGTCAAGATGTACCTCAACGACGTCTTCACCGTGACGGTGAACATGGCGGGGTTGCCGGGCATTGCGGTGCCAGCGGGCAAGGACGGGCAGGGCCTGCCGCTTGGGCTGCAGCTGATCGGCAAGCCCTTTGACGAGGAAACCCTCTTTGCGGCAGCCCGCGTGATCGAGCGCAGCGCTGCGACAGACTTCTCGCCCACGCCCTGGTGGTGAGCGCCAGCCGCTCACTTGAACCGGCTTCGGCAAGCGTCTATTTCAGCCTAAACCTGTTTGGCCGTCCCTCGGGACGGCCCGTTTCTTTCCGGAAAGTCATATGGCCGTGGACATCTTCACCTCGCTCGATTGGTCCGAGCCGCCCAAGGACATGAGCAAGCCGCTCCAGGCCCTGTGGTGGCTCAAGAAGGGCGAGTTCCGTGTCGGCCCCGAATGGGAGCAGGCTCATACCATCGTGCAGGCCATGGAGGGCGTGCAGGCTTTTGACTGGGTCCATGCCCTGATGCACTGGATCGAAGCGGATATGGGCAATGCGGACTACTGGTATCGTCGAGCCGGCAAGCGCCGCGCCACGGCCAGCGTGGCCCAGGAATGGGAATATATCGCGGCCGCTCTCAGCGACGTGACCCGCCACTAGTCTGACGGCCAAAGGTTGCCTTTGCAGGCAGGTCGGTGCAAACCAGCATCGAGTTTTGCACCAATGGACCTTTGCCGTGACCACCGCGCCCGCCGACTGCCAGACCAAAGAAGATGTCCGTGCCGAAATCGATCGAATCGATCAGGCATTGCTGCAGCTGTTCGCGGAGCGGCACCGCTATGTCACTCGCATGGCGGAGATCAAGACCGACCCGCATGAAGCGCGCGACCCGGTGCGGATCGAAGCGGTAATCGCCAAAGTGCGCGAGCGCAGTTTGGCTCTTGATCTTGACGAGGATCAGGCCGAACTTGTGTGGCGGACCCTGATCGATTGGAACATCAACTACGAAAAGGGTATCATCGCGGCGCGGCGGCGCGCCCTTTAGGAGAGTGTGTCATGCGCAGTGTCCTGATCCGCAATGCTGAACCCGGTGACGCTCGCATCCTGGCTGATATCGCCTACCGATCCTGGGAGAAGGGCATTCTGCCGCTCCTGACCGAAACACAGGGCCTGCGCGATGCCGAGCAACATCGCCTGCGGCGCGCTGTCGCCGAAACCCTCAGCCGTATCATCGTCGCCGACCAGGATGGCATCCCCACTGGCTGGTGTTCGCGCTCGGCCCGGCGCGCCTATATTCCCTTTCTCTTTGTCGCGCCGGAAAGCCAGGGGCAGGGCATCGGCTCCATGCTCCTTCGGCGAATGGAATCGGTGCTCGAACTGCTCGGCGCCAGCCGGGTGCAGCTGGAGACCCCGGCCGATCACATCCGGGCCGTCCGCTTTTATGAACGGCAGGGTTATCGTATCCTCGCGATGCGACCCGATGGTCGGGCCATGCACGAACCCTTGATGAGCGTGCACCTCGAAAAGAAACTTCATCCATTTGAAGGCGATCTCGACGACGAGGACTGAAGCGAGCAGCGCGAACTCGCCGCATCGGGCAAAGAGGCGTTGCATCCCGGGCCTGCGGTCAGTAAGCACTGGGTGTGTTCCCGCATGCCGTTCAGAGAGCTCACTTTGACCCTTATCGACACTCGTACGCCCGATCCGAAACGCTTTATTTCCGGCTCCACTGGAGACTGGGAAGTGATCATCGGCATGGAAGTGCATGCGCAGGTGACCTCTGAGAGCAAGCTGTTTTCCGGCTCCTCGACCGCTTTCGGCAATCCTCCCAACAGCAATGTTTCCTTTGTGGATGCGGCCATGCCGGGCATGCTGCCGACCATCAACGAGGAATGTGTTCGGCAGGCCGTGCGGACCGGACTGGGCCTCAAGGCGGTGATCAACAAGCGCTCGGTGTTCGACCGCAAGAACTATTTCTACCCCGATCTGCCGCAGGGCTACCAGATCAGCCAGTTCAAGGACCCCATTGTCGGCGAGGGCAAGGTGCTGCTCGACATGGGCGAGGAGACCATCGAGATCGGTATCGAGCGTCTGCATCTCGAGCAGGATGCCGGCAAGTCGATCCACGACCAGCACCCCTCGATGAGCTTTGTCGACCTTAACCGCTCCGGCGTGGCGCTGATGGAAATCGTCTCCAAGCCCGACCTGCGTTCGGCTGACGAGGCCAAGGCTTATCTCTCCAAGCTGCGCACCATCCTGCGCTATCTCGGCACTTGCGACGGCAATATGGAGCAGGGCTCCATGCGTGCCGACGTCAACGTGTCGGTGCGGCGCCCTGGCGGCGAGTTCGGCACGCGCTGCGAAATCAAGAACGTCAATTCCGTCCGCTTTGCCGGTCAGGCGATCGAATACGAAGCGCGTCGGCAGATTGATATCCTTGAGGATGGCGGCACAATTGACCAGGAAACCCGCCTGTTCGATCCCAAGTTGGGTGAAACCCGCTCGATGCGCTCCAAGGAAGAAGCGCATGACTATCGCTACTTCCCCGATCCCGACCTGCTGCCGCTCGAGTTCGATGACGCCTTTGTTGCGGCATTGGCAGAAAACCTGCCCGAATTGCCAGACGAGAAGAAAGCGCGCTTCGTGGGCGACTATGGCGTGACCGCCTATGACGCCATGGTGCTGACGCTGGATCGCGAAACGGCCGATTACTTCGAGGCCGTTGTGGCCCATGGGGGCAGAAAGCGCGACGGCAAGGCCGTAGCCAATCTGCTGAACGCCGACGTCGCCGCCTATGTAAACAGCCAGGGGCTAGCCGTTTGGGAAACGCATCTGCAGCCCAGCCAGATCGCGGGCATTGTCGACCTCGTGGCCGCCGGCACGATCTCGAGCAAGATCGCCAAGGACCTGCTGCAGATCATTATCGCCGAGGAGCCCGAAGGCGAACCCTCCGAGATCGTTGAGCGGCGCGGCATGAAGCAGGTCACCGATCTCGGCGCGATCGAGAAGGTCGTTGACGAGATCATCGCTGCTAATCCTGATCAGGTTGCCAAGGTTCAGGCCAAGCCCACCATGATTGGCTGGTTCGTTGGCCAGGCAATGAAGGCATCGGGCGGCAAGGCCAACCCGCAGGCGCTCAACGAGCTGATGAAGAAGAAGCTCGGGATCGAGTAAGCTTTAGCCTACGGATTGATATCGTGGCCGGGCTCTGGCGGAAGCGCAGGGTCCGGCTTTTCCGTATCCTGATCGTGCCTCAGGGGCGAAGTGTGCGGGTTGTCTGCATCGCCAGTCGGCAGGCTGACCGGCATGGGCGGCACTGGTTGCGGATGGCTGTGGGGCACCTTGGGCTTGTGCTTGCGCGGATCTCTCACTCACACCTCCTGCACTGGCGGCTCACGGCCCGGCCCGAACTCAGGCAGAGGTGAGGAAGGCGGCTCTTCCAAGGGCTGTTCGGGTGTCGGCACTTCCTCCGGCCGCGGCGGAATCGGATCGACGGGCTGCGGCTGTGGCGGTTGGGGTTGCGGGGTGACTTCCGGGTCAGGGCGGGGGTCGATCTCTGGGCGCGGTTCTGGCATGGCAAGCCTCCTTGGCAGCCAACGTTGGTTGGCTGCCGGGGTTCCGCCACGCCTCAGGCTGGCAGGCGCTGCCAGGCGCGGCGAATACGCCCGTCAATAAACAACAGCCC
>JAQSXP010000143.1 GCA_029256605.1 Devosia sp.
GTCTCGATCGCGCCCTGTGCGTGCAGGGCCTCGATCAGCCGGGCCGAAAACACGCCTGCTGGCCAGTCGCCCTGCTTGTTCATGCGCTTCTCCAAGTTCGCCGCAACCCCTAGCAACAATTGACGGCGGCGAGCAATTGCCTTTAGATGCGCGGAGTGGTGATTTGGCCGGCCGATTGCAGCCACTTAAAAGAAGTTGCTAAAGGACCGTTTCACACCGGCCGCTTTCCTGCGCGCCGGTTTTTTCGCTGAGATCCACCATGTCCAAGACCGACAATCCGCTCTTCGATCCCTCCCGCAGGGCCCCCGAAACGCAGCTGGTCCATGGTGGCACCGAGCGCTCCCCGGCCGGGGAAACCTCCGAAGCGCTGTATTTGAACTCGGGCTATGTTTATCCCAGCTCCGGGGCGGCTGAAGCCCGGTTCAAGGGCGATGATCCCGGCTATATCTATTCGCGCTTCTCCAATCCCACCGTTGAGATGTTCCAGAACCGCATCGCGCTGTTGGAAGGCGCCGAGGCGGCACGCGGCACGGCTACCGGCATGGCGGCCGTTACCCTGGCGCTGATGAGCCAGCTGCGGGCCGGCGACCATGTTGTGTCCGCACGGGCGCTGTTCGGCTCCTGCCGCTATGTGGTGGAAGACTATTTGCCGCGCTGGGGCATCAGCTCAACCCTTGTGGATGGGCGCGATCCCAACAATTTCGCCGCCGCCATGCTGCCCAATACCAAGGCAGTGTTTCTCGAAACGCCGACTAATCCCACGCTCGAGCTGGTCGACATCGCCGCGGTTGCCGATATCGCGCACGCCCATGGCGCCGTGCTGATCGTCGACAATGTCTTTGCCACCCCCATCAACCAGTCGCCGCTGACCTTGGGTGCCGACCTCGTCGTTTATTCCGCCACCAAGCATATCGATGGCCAGGGCCGCGTCATGGGCGGCGCCATTCTGGGCAGTCAGGAGCGGATCGGGGGCGACATCCATACCTTTATCCGCCAGACCGGCCCCTCGATGAGCCCGTTCAATGCCTGGACGCTGCTCAAGGGCCTTGAAACCCTGCCCATCCGGGTGCGCCAATCCAGTGCTTCGGCCGCCGCCATCGCCAAGACCCTGGGCGAGCACCCCAAGATCAGCAAGGTGCTTTATCCGCACCATCCCGATCATCCGCAATATGAGCTCGGCATGCGCCAGATGCGCTCGGGCTCGACCCTTGTAGCCTTCGAGGTTGCGGGCGGGCAGGAAGCGGCGTTCCGCATGGCCGATGCGCTGGCGGTGATCCTGATTTCCAACAATTTGGGCGACGCCAAGTCGATCATCACCCACCCGCGCACCACTACGCATCAGCGCCTCTCCGAAGAGGTCAAGCTTGAATCGGGCATCACCCCCGGCCTGCTCCGCCTGTCGGTCGGGCTCGAAGCCACCGAAGATCTCCTGACCGATCTGCTTTATGGTCTGGATCAGGTCTAGATGCGCGCCCCAGCGTTTGTGCGCCTGATCGGCCTGCTGGCGAGTGCGCTGGCCGGCATTGCTGTGGTCCAGGCGCAGCCATTGCCTTACCATGCCGATCCCAGCGCGCGTGAGATCGCGCCGTCTCTGGCGCAAGTCCCGGCCATCCGGTTTTTGACCACCGCCGATTTCCCCCCGTTCAACTTTCGCGACACTAATGGCGAGTTGATTGGCTTCAACATCGATCTCGCCCAGCGCATCTGCGTCCAGGTCGACACCGCCTGCACCATCCAGGCCTGGCCATGGGACCAGGCCGCCAATGCGCTGGCGGACAACCAGGGCGATGCCCTGATTGCGGGGCTGGCGCTTTCGCCCGAGAACGGCGAGCGCTTTGATTTTTCCACCACCTATCTCGCCCTTCCGGGGCGCTTCGTCACCCGTGCCGACGCCGTCGCGACATTCGATCCCGCCCAGCTGACGGGCAAGACGGTGGGGGTGCGCAGCGGCAGCGCCCATGAGACCTTTATGCAGCGCTATCTGCCCGGCGCCACTCTCCAGGGCTTTGACAGCGAGACTGCAGCGCTCGCCGCCGTGGCCGATGGCACCGTGGACGCCTACTTCGGCGACGGCATGCGCGCATCCTTCTGGCTCAACGAAAATCTCAGCTGTTGCGGCTTTGCCGGCCCGGCCTATTTCCGGCCGGCCCTCTTTGGGGAAGGCCTGGCTATTGCTGTGCCGGCCGGCAATGATGCCATCCGCCACGCCATCGATTGGGCGCTGGTGGAACTCAAGGAAAGCGGTGCGCTGGACGAGCTTTATCTGCGCTGGTTCCCGATCGGATTTTATTGAAGAAGCGGCGCCAGCCGCCATCCCAGTATTTGAGGTCGATGAGCACGCGCCGGCTAACTCGCGCGCTCAGCACATGCAGGCGCAACACGAACGGCACCTCGCCCATGAACAGGGCCGTCGCGCGATGATTGCCGTCCAGCAGCAGCAAGCGCCCCGCACCCAGATCATAAGCCGGTGCGTCAACGGTGATCGGACCCGCCTCTTGGGCAAAGCGATCGCGATAGGCGATGAAGGCTTGCCGGTTGGCCACCGGGAACTCACCCAGCCGCTCCGCAATATCGCCGATGCGCATTGGCCGCGCGAATGGGTTCTTCATCGACACCTCCACCTGCCGCCGCGTGGCGCGGTAGGCGGTGAACACGTCACCAAGAGCCGCGCGGTCGGTGATCTCCTGCATCTCGACTGTCGCTGTTCCCGGCGCAATCCGCTCATAATGCAAGCGCAGCTGAATGCCGGGAAACCGCTCGGCAAAGCCCGCAAGAGCATCGGGCCGCGTTGCTGCGTCTTCAGAAATCATTAACGAAACGGCCTTTTTCCTTGTCTCTGCGCGGGCGACCCTAGGCAGTTGGCGGGCGGGCGGCAAGCGCCAGCACAATTGACGCAAGGGGCAGGGGATGCAACACACGCTCAAACCTCCTCCGAAAGGCTTGTTGCATTGTCGCCCGCTCCGCTGCCCGAACTCGATCCTGCGTTTTTTGACGCTGCCCAAACCGCCCGCGCCTGGCCGTTTGAGGAAGCCCGCAAGCTCGTCGCGCGGCTTGAAAAAACCGGGAAAAAGGAAGCCCTGTTCGAAACCGGCTATGGTCCCTCGGGCCTGCCCCATATCGGCACCTTTGGCGAAGTGGCGCGCACCACCATGGTGCGCACGGCCTTTCGCTTGCTCACCCGCGACCAGGTGCCCACGCGGCTCCTCTGCTTCTCCGATGACATGGACGGCATGCGCAAGATCCCGGAAACCGTGCCCTCCAAGGAGGCGATGGAGCCGCATCTGCAAAAGCCGCTGACCTCCGTGCCGGACCCGTGGACCAACGAGCACAACAGCTTCGGCGACCACAACAACGCCATGCTCAGGCGTTTCCTCGATACGTTCGGCTTCGACTACGAGTTCGCCAGCGCTACCGACTACTACAAGTCCGGCCGCTTCGACCCGGTGCTGCGCCTCGCCGCCGAACGCTACGACGACATCATGGCAGTGATGCTGCCGACCCTGGGTGCCGAGCGGCAGGCAACCTACTCGCCCTTTTTGCCGATCTCGCCCATCTCCGGCCGCGTGCTCTACGTGCCGATGAAGGAGGTCAATGCCAAGGACGGCACTGTCACCTTCACCGACGAAGATGGCCGCGACACCACGGTTCCGGTCACCGGCGGCCACGTGAAGCTGCAGTGGAAGCCCGATTTCGGCATGCGCTGGGCTGCCCTGGGCGTTGATTTCGAAATGTTCGGCAAGGACCACCAAACTAACCAGCACATCTACGACAAGATCTGCGCCATTCTCGGCGGCACTCCACCCGAGCACTATGTCTACGAGCTCTTTCTCGATTCCGAGGGCCAGAAGATCTCCAAGTCCAAGGGCAACGGGCTGACCATCGATGAATGGCTGACCTATGCCTCGACCGAGAGTCTGGGGCTCTACATGTTCCTCAAGCCCCGTGTCGCCAAGCGCCTGCACTTCGACGTCATTCCGCGCCAGGTCGACGACTATTATACCCATGTTGCGGCCTATCAGGAGCAGGACGCGGCTGCCCGGCTCGAGAATCCGGCCTTCCACGTCCACTACGGGGACGTGCCGAACCCTGACGTGCCGCTGAGTTTTGCGCTGCTGCTCAATCTGGTCGCTACCGCCAATGCCCAGGACACCAAGGTGATGTGGGGCTTTATCTCGCGCTACATCCCCGGCGCGAGCCCAGTGACCCATCCCGAGCTCGATAAGCTCGCCGGCTATGCGGTGCGCTACTTCAACGACCGCGTTAAGCCGTTCAAGACCTACCGTGCGCCTATCGATCACGAGCGCGCCGCGCTCGAGGACCTGCGCACCCAGCTCGAGGCCTATGCCGGCTCGACCGATGCCGAGGCGCTGCAGAACCTGGTCTACGAAATCGGCAAGGCCCACAAGTTCGAGCCGCTGCGCGACTGGTTCAAGGCTATCTACCAGGTGCTGCTCGGCGAGGATCAGGGCCCGCGCTTCGGCTCCTTCATCGCCCTCTACGGTGTGGGGGAAACGCGCAGGCTCATCGAGGACGCCCTCGAAGGCAAGCTGCTGAACTCAACTGTGGCCTGACCTGCGCGGGCGAGATTCGTCGGCCACATCCCGCTGTCACCCCGGCCCCGGGGGCCGGGCCCATCACCATCGGGGCCGCCTTATTGGCTGGCCCAGATGATCCGCGCGATCCATTCAATATCGGCGGTGTTGATCAAGCGCGGCTCATAGGCCGGATTGACCGAATGCAGTTCGATCTGCTTGGCCGTTTGCCGCGCGAGGATCTTGGCCATCACCTCGCCATCGCGCGTCTTGACCACGACCCGGTCGCCCCGCCGCACCTGCTCTGTGGGCGAGACCACGATCCGGTCGCCTTCGCGGTAAAGCGGCTCCATGGAGTCGCCCTGCACCTCAAGCGCATAGATCCCGGCTTCTCCGGGTGTAGGCAGGGCGATCTCCTCCCAGCCTTGCCCGGCCGGAAAACCAGCGCTGTCGAAAAAGCCGCCCGAACCCGCTTGCGCCAAACCCAGCAGAGGCACGGTGGGCGCCGACCCGCGCTCGGGCATCTGCATAAAAGCCCCGGTGCCGGCAAGAAACGTATCAAAACCCTCGCCCGTCGCTTCGAGGATCTTGGCGAGGCTTTCCGTGGAGGGCCAGCGCTCCCGCCCATCCTTGCTTACGCGCTTGGACACGTTGAACGCCGTGGCATCAAGCCCCGCAAGTTTGGCCAGCGCCGAAACCGACAGCCGTTGCCGCCGCGCTAGGGCGTCAATTCCATCCCAAACGGCTCGATGTGACAACATGGGCGGGGGGTCGCGCCATGACCACGCCCGCGCTTATTTACAAGATCGCCACTGAGGCCGCGTTCGCGCCTTATCGTGCCGCGCCCGCATTTCCCGGCATGCCGATCGACGCTGCCGATGGCTACATGCATTTTTCCACCGCCGCGCAACTGCCCGAAACCCTGCGCCTGCACTTCGCCGGGCAGTCTGACCTGGTGCTGCTGGCGGTGCGCACGGCCGATCTGGCGCAACTGCTCGTCTGGGAGCCTTCGCGCGGGGGGCAGCTCTTCCCCCATCTTTATGCCGATCTACCCACAACGGCTATTGTCTGGGAAGCGCCGCTTGCTGTTGCGGCTGACGGCACCTGCACCTTGCCCGAGGCCGTGCAATGATTTTCTCGGCTCTTTCACCATTGCTGCGTCTCGCCCCGGTTCAGGAGCTGACGCGCGACGCCTTGCTCAAGCTCGATGCGGAAACCGCCCACCTCGCCACGATCAAGGCGCTGCGTCTGGGTCTTGGCCCCGAACAGGCCCAGGCTGATCCGCCCGAGCT
>JAQSXP010000144.1 GCA_029256605.1 Devosia sp.
GGGTCCACGCGCTCGATGATTTCGCCATCGAGTTCAAGAATAAGCCGCAGCACGCCGTGCGCGGAGGGGTGCACAGGGCCGAAATTGAGTGTGAAGTTGCGGACTTCGGCTTCTAAAGTCATGGCTTCGCCTTCTCGTCGCCCGGCAGCACGTAGTCAGTGCCTTCCCATGGCGACAGGTAATCGAATGAGCGGAATTCCTGGGGCAGCCGGACGGGCTCGTACACCACCCGCTTGCGCTCCTCGTCATAGCGAACTTCGATGAAGCCCGTGAGCGGGAAGTCCTTGCGCAGGGGATGCCCGTCAAAGCCGTAGTCGGTCAGAAGGCGGCGCAGGTCCGGATGGCCCGAGAACAGCACGCCGTAGAGGTCATAGGCTTCGCGCTCGAACCAGTCGGCGCCCTTGAACACGCCGGTGATGCTGGGCACCGGCACCATGTCGTCGGCGGCCAGTTTCACGCGGATGCGCAAATTCGTGTAGGGGCTGAGGAAGTGGTAGACCACCTCGAAGCGCTCTTCACGCTCCGGGTAATCGGCCCCGCAGATGTCGATGATGCTGACCATCCGGCATTGCGCATCGTCCCGCAGGAACGCTGCCACCTCGACAATAGAATCGCGCTCAACCATCACCGTCAGTTCGCCAAAGGCGATAGTGGTTTCCAGCACGGCGCTGCCCAGTGAGCGCGCTACATGCTCGCCCAGGGCGGCGAGTGGATCGACCTGGATTGCCTCATCCATACCCAAAAGACCTTATCGCTCGATGGTACCGGTGCGGCGGATTTTCTTTTGCAGCAGCAGAATGCCGTAAAGAAGCGCCTCGGCAGTGGGAGGGCAGCCAGGGACATAGATGTCGACGGGCAGGATGCGGTCGCAGCCACGTACTACCGAATAGGAATAATGGTAGTAGCCGCCGCCATTGGCGCAGGAGCCCATGGAGATCACATAGCGCGGCTCTGGCATCTGGTCATAGACCTTGCGCAGGGCCGGAGCCATCTTGTTGGTCAGCGTGCCAGCCACGATCAATACGTCCGACTGGCGCGGAGACGCGCGCGGGGCTGTGCCGAACCGCTCCACATCGTAGCGCGGCATCGACATCTGCATCATCTCGACGGCGCAGCAAGCCAAGCCGGTCTGCATCCACATCAGCGAGCCGGTGCGTGCCCAGTTGATCAACTGGGAAACGCTGGAAACCAGGAAGCCCCTGTCCGCCAGCTCGTCGGTCACGTCGGTGAAGAACGGATCGTCGGCCCCGGCTGGCTTGTTGGTGCGCGGGTCGATCAGGCCGGTCGGGCGCCGCGCCACAAGCGTGCCGTTGTTTTGTTCACTCAATCCCATTCAAGTGCACCTTTCCGCCATTCATAGAGGAAGCCGACGGTCAACACGCCCAGGAAGATCATCATCGACCAGAAGCCGAACCAACCCACGTCCCGGAAGGCTACAGCCCATGGGAACAGAAACGCGACTTCGAGATCGAAGATGATGAAGAGAATCGAGACCAGATAGAATCGCACATCGAACTTCATGCGAGCATCATCGAAAGCATCAAAGCCGGCCTCGAAAGCCGATACCTTTTCGGGATCGGGGCGCTTCACTGCAATCAGGAAGGGCGCGATCAGCAAGGACATGGCGATCAAGCCAGCCAAACCAACGAAAAGCACGATAGGCAGGTAGTTGCTGAGCAATTCAGTCATGCGGCAGCCTGTGTTCTAGAGCCGACCGGGCGGTCGGTTTGCGCGCCGGCGACGCAAGCAATTGGGGCGAGCGGCGCGGGGCGATTTTGATGCCTCCGCTTAGACCTTCCACCCGGTTGTTTCAAGGGAAAGAAAACATGAGCAAACAGATCATGTTCAGGCGAGCAAATAGGCCGGAGTATCGGTCACATACTTAGGACTGAACGGATAAAAGAAAAGGCCCCGCAATGCGGGGCCTCAACACTAGACCGTCATCAGACAGTCGACATTCTTAGAAGTGGTAGAACACACCAACGGTGGCCTTGCCAGCAGCGAAGAAGTCGTCATCGCCGTCGATGTCATCGTCGTCGTCCAGGTTGCCCAGGCCGAGAACTTCACCACGGAGCGACACGGAGTCGGTCAGAGCAACTTCAACGCCTGCGCCGAGAGCGAACACGCCGGTATCGTCGTCACCACCAATGGTGGAGCCGAGACCGCCAGCTGCGTAGATCAGGACCGAGTCGGTCAGCAGGGCGCCAACGCGACCGAGAGCCAGAACGAGGCCGGCATCATCGCCGTCCAGGAACAGATAGTCAGCCTGAACTTCGATACCGACCACGATCGGGTCAGCAACGGTGAAGTTCACACCAACGATACCACCAACCAGGCCGGTGGTGTCGACGTCGTCGGCAAAGATGCCGCCAGCTTCGATACCAGCATAGAGGCCATCCCAGCTGAAGCCAGCAGCTTCATAGATCGGCTCTGGGGTGGTTGGGATGATCAGGTCAGCAGCCTGAGCGCCGACCGAAGCAACTACGGCGATGGAAGCGCCAAGGAGAAGAGAACGAATGGCCATTAAAGCCCCCATATCAAGGAAGAATACGAGAGTAGTGGGGCAAGTACAGATTCGCCGCAAGTGCGATAATGGCATCCTGGCCGGCCGGAGCGTCGCTTGTTGGCAGCTGTTGCACTAAGGCCGCACTGTGGCAGATCGTGTTAAGACCTTGTTAAAACCAAAACGGCGAACCGCGGTGCGGTTCGCCGAATTGGGTTTGCAAGTTGGTGCTAGCAGGGCGTGACCGCCCTGCCCGCTTGCAGATCTTAGAAGTGGTAGAACACGCCGACGGTTGCCTTGGCAGCGTCAAAGAAGTCGTCGTTGACGTCGTCGTCATCGAACGAGCCGAGGCCGAGCACTTCGCCGCGCAGCGACACAGAGTCGGTCAGGGCAACTTCGACGCCAGCGCCGAGAGCATAGATGCCTTCTTCGTCGTCACCACCAACGGTGGTACCAACGCCGCCAGCTGCGTAGACCAAGACCGAGTCGGTCACAACGGCGCCAACGCGGCCGAGGGCCAGAACCAGGCCGGCGTCATCGCCATCCAGGAACAGGTAGTCAGCCTGCAGCTCGATACCGACAACGATCGGATCGGCAACAGTGAAGTTCACACCAACGATACCACCGACCAGGCCGGTCGTGTCGTCGCCGTCGACGAACACGCCGCCAGCTTCGATACCAGCATACAGGCCATCCCAGCTGAAGCCAGCAGCTTCATAGATGGGCTCAGGAGCGGTTGGGATGATGAGGTCGGCAGCCGAAGCGCCGGAAACGAGGAGCGCCGTAGCGGCGACACCGTGGGTAAGCGAACGTACAAACATAATCTTGCACTCCCATAGAGTTAACCGTAGTCGACGGCTTAGATGCCTCACTACAATGCGTGAGGCAACCCTATGGTGACGCAAAAATGGCGCTGCAGCTAACACCGGGTGACCATTTGGGGGTCGGTGTTGCCAGAATACCGCGCATTTGGCCCAGTTTGATACAAATGGGCCGCCGAAAGCAAGAAATCTGGCGGCAATGTGTCACAACCGCGGCAGCTTGGCGACTCAAATTATGAAGAAATTGGGCAGAATCGTGCTGCCACTAACAAATGAGGCAGTCAGAAGTGGAATCGCGCGCCCAGCGTGATCTGATCGCTCGATTCTCCGCCCTCGATCGGGAACCCGTGCAGGTACTGCGCTTCCATTGTTACGCTGTCGGTGACGGCAAATTCCAGCCCACCGCCGAGCAGCACATCTTCCTGCTCCGGCGCACCGAGGTCGATGCCATAGCCCCCGGCGGCATAAACCAGCACGTCATCAGCGACGATCAGGCCAGCGCGACCAAGGATCTGGCCATAGCTGGTTTCACCGACGTCCCCGGAGACGCCCTGCACCGCCACTTCCGCACCAATGAGATAGAAGTCGAACTGCAGATTGACGCCCGCCTGGATGCCGAGCATGGCCTGGGTGTCGGACCCGCTTGCGCGCGCGCCACCGTAAATACCGGCATAAAAGCCGCTCCAGTCGAAAGGCGCATCTTCATAAAGCGGCAAGGCGGCCGCGGGGGTGCTGGTTTCCACGAGGATGGGATCGGCGGCCTGCGCCGCGCCGGCCCCGATCAGGGTCAGCAGAACCGGTACAATCAGCTTTCCTGTTCGTGCCATGGGTTTAGGTCCTTGCCTGGCCAACCAACGTTGGCGGCCACGCCCCAGTTCCTCTGCCAGCCAAATGTGCCGTTTATAGGGTACCGACCAGCACCGGCTCCTCGCGGAACCGCTCGGGAAACAGAGCCTCGAGCGCGGCGATCTTGGGCAGGTCATGGATGGCGATATAAGGCCAAGTCGGGTTCAGGGTCAGAAAGTCCTGATGGTATTGCTCGGCCGGGTAAAAAGCGGTCAGCGGCTCGAGGGTGGTCACGATCGGTCCCTCAAACAGGCCGGCATCATCGAGCTGGCTGATATAGGCGGCCGCAATTCGCTCCTGTTCGGCGTCCTGCACAAAAATCGTGGAGCGATACTGGGTGCCGTGGTCAGGCCCCTGGTAGTTCAGCTGAGTTGGGTTGTGGGCCACCGAAAAATAGATTTGCAGCAAATCGCCATAACTCACGACCGACGGGTCAAAGGTCACCTCGACCGCTTCGGCGTGACCGGTCGTGCCGCTGCCAGTTTGCTCATAGGTCGCGGTCTCGGCCGCGCCGCCGGAATATCCCGACACCGCGCGGGTGACGCCCTCTACATGCTGGAACACCCCCTGCACGCCCCAAAAACAACCGCCGGCAAAAACGGCCACTGCCGTGTTGCCGGTCTGGGTCAGGTCGAGCGCGGGAGGCGGAATCTCTACCGCTTTTTCTTGCGCCATGAGCGGCGCACAGAACCAGGCCAGCGCCAGAAGCGGCACGATCAGGAGAGTGGCCCAAAATCCTGTGGAGCCAGAGTGAGGCGAGGCGAGAGCAGAACGGGTGGATGGCACGGCATGATCCTCTCAAGCGGCTTGGCCGCATTAAGGGGCAATATGGAACCAGCCGCGCCAGACTTCACGGGCCTCACGCCAAGGTGAATCGGTCTGTCGCTTTAGGTCAAGGCCGCCGCTGCCTGCCGAATATCGGGCGCATCAATGCGGCGATAGCGAGCCTGTACCAGGCCATAGAGCCCGAAAGCCACTAGGCCCAGCGCCGCCAGCCCGTAAAGAATGCGGCCGAACGGCAAGTGGCGGATATAATCCATTGCCTCGGTCGTGCTTCCGGCTTGCTGGGGATCGACCGTCATGGCCGCAAACACGAACAACACGCCCACCACGGCAAACAG
>JAQSXP010000145.1 GCA_029256605.1 Devosia sp.
GTTCGACGAAGAAATGATCGTTGCGCTCGAAACGCACGACTTCGACCCCATCAAAGTGCTGCAATGGCGCAACAATCGGCTGGATTTCTCATCCATCAATGCCCTGCGCGACAGCCTCGACATGGCACCCGAGCACCGCAGCCTCACCCGGGTGCCGGTGGCCACCGACCAGCATGCGCTCGAGTTCGTTGCCCGTAACGAGGCGGGCAAGCTGGCGCGAGGGCTCGACGGGGCGCGCCTCCTCTGGGAATGCTGCCAAATCCCTGATTATCAAGGGATTTCTCCGGCCGCGCATGGCGAAATTGTCACTAAGGTTTATTCGGACCTGGTGCGCCACGGCGCCGTAAACGCCGATTGGATCGCCGAACAGGTCCGGTTTTGCGACAATGCGAACGGCGATATCGACACACTTTCCAACCGGATCAAGCAGATCCGGACCTGGACCTTTGTCGCGAACCGCAAAAACTGGCTTGCAGACCCGGCTCATTGGCGCGAAAAGACCCGTGATATCGAAGATCGGCTGAGCGACGCTCTCCATGAGCGTTTGACCCAGCGGTTCGTCGACCGCCGCACTAGCGTGCTGCTCCGGCATCTGAAAGACAAACGCATGGTATCTCCCGAGATCAATGACCGAGGCGAAGTGCGCCTTGAAGGCCACCTGATCGGCACCCTGGAAGGCTTCCGCTTTACCCTGGCGCGCAATGACGGGGATGCTGACGCCAAGGGCTTGCGGGCCGCGGCGGACCACGCCGTGGCGCCTGAAATCCGCAATCGTGCCGACCGGCTTGCCGGCGCTCCCAACGAGGAGATCGTGCTGGCCACCGACGGCCGGCTGCGCTGGAAGGGCGATCTGGTTGCCGAGTTGATCGAAGGCGACACCCTGCTGCGCCCCCGAATCCTGATGCTGGCCGATGAAGCGCTGACCGGCCCCGATCTGGAGCGGGTGCAGGACCGGCTCAATCTTTGGCTGCGCCACCACATTAACACCGTGCTTGAAGGTGTGATGGCACTCGAGGCTCCCGCCGATCTTGAAGGCGCTGCCCGTGGTATCGCATTCCAGCTGTATGAAAATCTTGGCATCCTGCCGCGCTCGGCGGTCAGCGACGAGGTCAAGGGCCTCGATCAGGATGTGCGCGGCAAGCTGCGCAAGCTCGGCATCAAGTTCGGTGCCTACCACCTTTACCTGCCGCTTTCGCTCAAGCCCGCCCCGCGCGAGCTGGCGCTGATCCTTTACGCGCTCAAGCATGGCGGCGTGCGCCAGCCCGGCGTTTCGGATATCCCGCATATCGTCTTGTCGGGTCGCACCTCGTTCCTCGTCGATCCGGAAGTCGATACGCGCCTTTACGAGGTTGCGGGCTTCAAGGTTGCCGGCAAGCGTGCGGTGCGCATCGATATCCTTGAGCGTCTCGCTGACATCATCCGCCCGCTGATTGCCATCGACCCAAGCCACTACCAGGGCGAAGTGCCTGTTGGTGCTGCCGAGGGCAATGGCTTCCGCGTTACTGTAGAGATGACCTCGCTGCTGGGCTGCTCGGGCGAGGATTTCGCCTCGATCCTGCAGTCGCTGGGCTATCGCCTGCGGCGCACCCTGAAGCCCGTTGCTACGCCCGAACCGGCAGTGGCCGAAGAAGCAATGCCGGCGCAGGCCAGCGCGGAAGCGCCGGCCCTTGAGCAAACGCTGGCGGAGAATCCGAGCGAACTCGAGCCGAGCGGCGACACCCCAGAGGTCTCCGCTGAGCCTGTGCCCGAGCCGCTTGCCCTTGATATCCCCGGCACGACGATCATCGAGGCCGCGCCTCCTGCGGGCGATGAAGTTGCCGCGCCGATCGCCGAAGCTACCACCACCGAGACTGCAACTCCCGCCGAGCCGGAATGGGATGAAGTCTGGTTTCCCGGCGGCAAGCGCCCGGACAACCGTCGCCATCAGGGCGGCCGCCGCGGTGCAGCCGAAGGCGGGGAGGGGGAGAACCGGCCTCGCCAGGATCGTCAGCGCCCAGCATCCCGCCGTCGTCCCGAGGGCGAAGTGCAAGATCTTTCCAAGCGCCGTCCCCCCGGTGAAGTGCAAGACCTGTCCAAGGCGCAGCACCTCAAGCCCAAGCCCGAACGGCCCAAGGCAGAAGCTCGGCGCTTCGACAAGCCGGTGCGGGAAAAGCGCGAAGTCGCGTTTGATCCTGATAGCCCGTTCGCAGCGCTGGCCGCGTTGCGCAACAAGAAGGACTAGCGCTTGGCAGGGCCGATCGAGCCGGCCGTCCGCAAGGAGCGGCTCGACAAGTTCCTGTTCTTTGCACGCGCCCTTAAATCGCGCACCCTCGCGCAAAAGACCATCGAGGCCGGTGCCGTTCGGGTCAATTCCGAGCGCACCTTGAGCACGGACCACAAGGTTGGCGCGGGGGACGTTTTGACCATGACGCTGCATGGTCGCATCGTCATCTGGAAGATTCTCGATGTGGGCGAACGCCGGGGCCCTGCCAGCGAAGCGGCCGGGCTCTACGAAGACCTGTCGCCCCCGCCATTGCCGCGCGAAGCCCTCTCCCCCTACGAGCGAGCAGTTGGCGAACGGGTGCCTGGCTCGGGCCGGCCCACCAAGAAAGAGCGCCGCGACACTGACCGGTTGAGCGAGGATCCCGACGAGTAGGGGAACAGCTTTCCCCGTCCTGCCTGGCAGCGGCAATCGGCTACTCCCTTCCAACCTTGCGATGTAGGGAAAAAGCGTTTAGCACCGGCGCAACGCCTGCCGGCGATCTCCGTTGACCCTTGTGTCCGCTCCGAAAAGCCCGCCTCCATGACCTATATCGTCACTGACAACTGCATTAAGTGCAAATATACCGACTGCGTCGAAGTGTGTCCCGTGGACTGCTTTTATGAAGGCGAGAACATGCTCGTCATTCATCCCGATGAGTGCATCGATTGCGGCGTGTGCGAACCCGAATGCCCGGCCGAAGCGATCAAGCCGGACACCGAGAGCGGCCTGGATGCCTGGCTTGAGATCAACACCAAGTTCTCTGCCATCTGGCCCAACCTGTCGGAGCGCCGCGATCCTCCGCCGGATGCCAAGCAGTACGATGGCGAGGCTGGCAAGTTCGAGAAGTACTTCTCCGAAGCGCCCGGCGAAGGCGACTAGCAGCGGCTTGGTTGCCGCAGTGATTCGTTCTTTTTGATTTTGCCGAATTTTTGTGCTAGGCTGTTGCTTGTCTGCAGTTGAGCTCATCTTCAACCGTGCCATGGGGCACGACTTCTGGCTACATCGCTAGGGGCATGGCGTTCCGGCAAAGCGGACCGGAACGATCGTGGAGCTCGACTGCTGCAGCGCCTGCGCCGCGGGCAAGCAGAGTTAATGTGGACGGTCCTTCCCGCCGGGAACTGTCCACTGGGGCGTCAACAAGGAGTTCCACCATATGGTAGCCAAGAAGTCACAGCAGCGGCTGGGGTTCAAGACCGGCGAGTATGTCGTTTATCCCGCACACGGGGTCGGCATGATCGTGTCGATCGAAGAACAGGAAGTTGCTGGCCTCACTCTCGAGTTGTTCGTCATCAGCTTTGAGCAGGACAAGCTTACCTTGCGCGTTCCTGTCGCCAAGATCAAGTCCGTCGGCATGCGCAAGCTGGCCGAAGAAGACATGGTCAACCAGGCCCTGCACACCGTCACCGGCCGGGCCCGCGTGAAGCGCACCATGTGGTCGCGCCGCGCCCAGGAATACGAAGCCAAGATCAATTCCGGCGACCTGATTGCCATCTCCGAGGTGGTGCGGGATCTCTACCGCTCCGAAGAGCAGCCGGAGCAGAGCTATTCGGAACGCCAGCTGTTTGAGCAGGCCATGGATCGCATGAGCCGTGAAATCAGCGCGGTGAACCGCCTGACGCTAACCGAAGCGGTGCAGTTGATCGAAAAGAACCTCGCCAAGTCGCCCAAGCGCACCAAGGCTGACGCGGGCGATGCCGCTGACGCTGCTGATGCCAGCGATGAGGAAGCTGCCGCCTAAGGGCTGGCACTATGCAA
Source organism: Devosia sp. (assembly GCA_029256605.1). Lineage (GTDB taxonomy): Bacteria > Pseudomonadota > Alphaproteobacteria > Rhizobiales > Devosiaceae > Devosia. The sequence goes on from JAQSXP010000145.1 coordinate 3,998, forward strand.
TTGAAAAGGCCGGCGCTTGCGCCGGCCTTTTTGTTGGTTAGGTTACTGACCGCCGGCCAGAACATCTCGCAGCTTCACCGTCGCACTACCCGGCTTGAGGGGCTGCTGCTGGGATTCATGGGGTGCCCAGCCCGAGAGCCAGATGATCTCGAGGGTAGCGCGGATGCGGCCATCAGGATCGGCATCGCGACTGGCATAGGCTTCGGCGGCAGCGGTCAGGAGGGTGCGCGTCGCAGGCCTTCGTGAGCGATCTGCCAGCGGGTTACTGGCCCCAAGGCTCTTGAGCTCGGCCATCAGGGCGAGGGCATGAGGGTATCGCACGATATGGGTTTCCACATCGGCTACAGGCAGGGCAAGGCCCGCGCGCTGCAGCAGGGCTCCGGCGTCGCGAACCTGAATAAAGGGCGCCACGCGCGCTGAGGCGCCGCCCTGTATCTTGGCATCAGCCGCGAGAAAGGCTTCGCGCAACTCGGTCAACGTTTCCCCGCCCAGTGCTGCCGCCAGCAGCAATCCATCGGGTGCCAGCTTGGCCCGCAGGCGCGCAAGATAGCCGGGCACGTCATTGACGCCTTGCAGATGCAGCAGCGACACGATCAGGTCGTAGCTGTCGCCTTCGATCTCGGGTAACTCGCCGGCGGAGGTGAAAGCGGCCAGGCGCTGGAAGGAGAAGCTGCCATGGGCGCTTTGTCCAGTGGCCGGCAGAATTTCGGGATCGGGCCCAATGATGAGTGCGCGCCCAAAGGGGCGCAGCAGCGTCGCCAGGCGGTCCTCGAGGTCACCCAGCACCAGGGCGGTGACGAAGTCGGGTTCGCTGGCAGGGCGGCGATCCAGATGCAGGCGGATCAGCGCGGGGTCAAAGATCTGCGGAGGCGCTTGCATGGAAGGTCTTGCAGCCGGAGCGGGAAAGGGCACTACTAGGCTATATGGAGAGCCTTGAGCCCAGTGTCAAAAGCCGATGGCGAGAGCGCCTGTTCGCGTTCGGACCCCGGCGTCTGGGGCTTGCCGTGCTGGATCAGCTTTACCCACCGGTTTGCCTGCGCTGCGAAGCCCCCACAGCCCAGAGCGATGGCCTTTGTGCCGCCTGTTTCGCGCAGTTGCGCCCGATCAGTGCGCCGCTTTGCCCCCGGCTGGGCATTCCCTTCGAGTTCTTCATGGGCGCTGACGCTCTCTCGGCTGAAGCGCTGGCGGATCCGCCACCTTTTACCCGGGCGCGGGCGGCAGTTGTTTACAATGAGGTGGCACGCACGCTGGTGTCG
>JAQSXP010000146.1 GCA_029256605.1 Devosia sp.
GCTTCGGGCGTCGCGTCCTGGCCCAGCAGCACCGCCGCCGGATCGCCGGGGATCAGCAGCAGCAGCCCGAAGGTGACGACGACCATCCCGATGGCCATGGGAATGAGCAGCAAGAGCCGCCGCGTGACATAGGCTAGCATGGCGGTCCATCAGAAAGGGGGGCGGGATCAAGCAATGATGATCTCGTCGAGCTGGCGGGGAAATTCGGTGAGGCTCTCAGGCCCTGCATCTGTCACCAGCACGGTATCGGAGAGCCGGAAGCCGCCAAGGCCGGGGACGTATAGCGCGGGCTCGGACGAGCAGACCATGCCGGGGACGAGGACGGTGTCGTCACCGCCTTCAACCCAGGGCGGTTCATGGAACATCACGCCCATGCCGTGGCCGACGCGATGCAGGCAGTATTGCCCCACACCGGCGTCGCGGATGAAACCCAGCGCCCGGTCATCGGCCGAGGCACAGGTCGCTCCGGCAACGAGCCCTGCGGTCCCGATCGCCTGGGCTTCCCGCGCGGTGTTGTAGAAGCGCTCTTGTTCCGCGCTCGGCTCACCCAGGATAAAGGTGCGCTCGCTTTCCGCCGCCCGCCCGCCGACCCGGCACCCCAGCGACAGAATGATGCTTTCGCCCCGCTGCGGACGATGTCCGGAGGGCATGCCATGGGGAAAGGCGGAGCGCTGCCCGGCATATACCAGCCCGCCGGCAATGCCCTGCACCAGCATGATATCCTCGTGCTCGCGATACATCGTGTCGAGCGCGTGGCGGATAATATAGGACTCGATCTCGATCTCGGTGGGCATCTGGCTGTCGGTGCGCAGCGCCTCGCCAATCAGCGCCACGCCCGCACTGACCATCGAATCCGAGATGCGCGCAGCCTCGCGCTGCAGCGCCAGCTCTTCCGGCCGCTTGACCAGGCGCATCTCCCCTACGATGCCGGACGAGCGCACCTGGGCGTTGGGAAAAGCTGCCCCGATTTGCGGCACCCGCGCCAGCGAAATGCCGGGGGAATGGGCAACGACCCCTTTGATGTCGCCAAGGGCTCGCCCCAGCACCGCAAATGGTCGGTCGCGTCCTGGAAATTCAAAGTAGACCACGAGCTCGGCTGCCGCACGCTGCTCGCTGGCATAGTGCCGCTCGAGTTCGGGCACCAGCAGATAGGCGTTCTCCTGCGTCAGCGCGAACACGACCGGACGCTCGGTCGTGTAATGGGAAAAGCCGGTCGTGTAGATCACATCGTCATTGCTATCGAGCAGCAGCACATCGACGCCCGTCTGGGCCATGCGAGCGCGAATGTCGCGATGCAGCGAGGCATAGTAACCGGCGCTCAGCCGCTGGGAGAAGCTCATGGCGATATCCTTGGCATGGGAAGTTGGCCGGCGCCCAAGCGCCGGCCGCTATCGACAGATCAGTCGAGGTAGCCGATGAGGCCACGAAGATTGCCGCGAGGCGTACCCTGCACTTCCACAGGAATGTCCTTGGAATAGAACAGTTGGTAGCCCTGGGCGGACACCACGTAATAGGGCAGTTCTTCGGCCAGGATTTTCGCTGCACCTTGATAGGCGGTGGCGCGGCCGGCCTGATCGAGGGTCGAGCGGCCTTCCTGCAGCAGCTTGTCGACTTCGGGGTTGGAGTAGCCGCCCCAATTGGTTGGGCCGCCCGTCGTGAACTGGGCAAACATCAGCCGGTCGGGATCGACAATGTTGAGCCACCCAAGCACCGCGATCTGGTGCTTGCCCTGCTGCACATAATTGGTCGAGAACGAGGGCCAGTCGGTGATCTGTGCCGTGGCCTTGACGCCGGCCGATTCAAAGATGGCCTGCAGATATTCCACCGTTTGCACGCGGTTGGGATCTTCGCTGTGGGTGGCAAGCGTGATGGCCAGATCGGTGCCATCCTTGTCGAGCACGCCATCGCCATTGCTGTCGCTCCAGCCCAGCGCGGCAAAGTCTGCCATCGCCCCTTCGATGTCGAAGGTGGGCTGGGAAATCGCATCCGAGAACGCCCAGGAGGACGGAAGGATGATGGAATGGGCCACCTGGTCGACACCCTGGTAGATGTCGTTGACGATGGTTTCCTGGTCCACCAGCTTGGCAAACGCTTGGCGCATCTTGGGATCGGCGAGCAGCGGATCCTTGGTGTTGAAGTTGAGGTAGTTGATGCCAAGGCCCGCCGTGATGACATTGCCGAAGCGGTCATCGGCCGACAGACGCTCAATATCCTGGGGCGACAGCGGCGACTGGATCACGTCGAGATCGCCCGCTTCAAACGCCTGGGCGCGAGCGGAATTGTCCCCGATGATCTTGATCGTCACGTTCTCGATCTCGGGAGCGCCGCGCCAGTAGCTTTCATTGGCTTCGAGGACGATTTCGCTGCCCCGGTTCCACGACACCAGCTTCATCGGCCCGGCACCAACCGGGTTAAGCCCGATATCCGTGCCGCCTTCGACTAGAGCCTTGGGCACGATGCCGATATCGAGATAGCTCAGCAGCGGCGCATAAGGCGCGCTCAGGGTGAACTTGACGGTATGCGCATCCACCGCCTCTACCGCGCTGATGGGGGTGTAAAGTGCGCGCTGGGGGGCGTTGAAGTCGGGATTGACGATCGAGGTATAGGTATAAACCACGTCGTCGGCGGTCAGCGGGCTGCCGTCAGAAAAGGTCAGGTCCGGCCGCAGCTTGAAGATGAAGGTGGTCGGATCGGGGTTCTCCCAGCTTTCCGCCAGGTCCGGGACGGGCTCCAGCGCGGGAGTGATGTGCACAAGGCCCGAATAGATCAGGTCCGCGGTGCGCGATGCGGTGGTGTCACGCGTCAGGCGCGGGTCGAGCGTGCCGGCATCGACATCGGCGCCCACGACAATGGTCTGCGCTTCCTGCGCCATGGCCGTGTGCAGAGGCAAGAAGCTCAGCGCCACGATGGCGCTGGTCGTCAAAAGAAAAGTCTTCATTCCCGTTCCCCTTCTTTCTGAAGATCGCTCAGGCGATCTTGAGTTCTGTTGAGCGCACCTTGGCTTGCCGCAGCTCGACCAGGCGCGGCGTCAGAACGGTGTCGAGCCCCCCTGGATCAAGCGCGTGGCGGTACTCGAAACACTGCACATCGGGCCCAACCAGGCTCTCCACATGGTCCGCGCCCGAAGCATAGATCACCACGTCACAGCCCTTGATCACCTCCCCTAGATTGGGTGCGGAGGACCAGGTCACCCGGATATCGGAGACATGGGGCGCGAACTCGCGCACGCTGGGGCGCATGATCGCGATATATTCCTGGAAGTGCGTGACGGCGGCGACCTTGGCGCGCGAGTCGAGGCCGGCAAGGCTCCGCCTCGTGCCCTGCGAGGGCAGCATGCGCAAACCCATAACTTCGCTCGGCCCCAGGATCGAACGCACTTCGGCCTCGCGGTGGCTGAACGTCACAACGAGATCAGCGGCGCGGCACGCGGCCAAACTGGCCTCATCGGCGCGCAACGCATCGATGGTCACCAACTCGATGCTATCGCCCACCGGCAACACGGCTCTGACCTGCTCGAGATAATCCCGGCCAGGGCCCTCGAAGATGCACACGAACACAATGTGGAGCCCGATAGCGGGGCGACGCATCTGCGCACTGGCGCTGATCATCGACACCAGCGCCATGGGTGATACGCCCAGCGCCTCGGCCTTGCTGATGATCGACTCGATATCGCCCCGCAGCGCATTGATGGGTTGAGCCTGATCAGCCCCCTTGCGTGGATCGCCAACAGTAAAGGCGCCCAGTCCGGGCCGCATCTCGATAAGCCCCTCGTCGCGCAGCTGCTGATACACCTGGCTGACCGTCATCGGCGCGATGCCGAGCTCCCCCGCCAGTTGCCGGACCGACTGCAGCTTGGTGCCGTAAGGAATGTTGCCGAAGGCCAGTGAATAGCTCAGCAACCCATGCAATTGCGTACCGACCGGGACGGGCAGCGACTTGTCGATGCTGGCGGCGTCGATAGGGAACATGTGTGCTTCCGGAATAGTACACCCAAACCGTAACAGCACCTGTTCAAGCCGCGCAAGTGGCTGGGTCAATTTTATTCACGGTTTGCATCCGCCGAAATTATATGCACTTTACTGCGTCCCGACCTGTCTACGTCACCTTCGCTGGCGCATCCAGGTCGAAGACCACACGCAACAACTCTCGCGACGGTGTACTAATGGAATATGTCAACCTCGGCCGAACCGGCCTCAAGATCTCTCGGCTCGGCCTTGGCTGCATGACCTTCGGCTCACCGTCTTGGGCGCCCTGGGTGCTGGACGAAGCAGCCTCGACGCCGATCCTGCACAAGGCACTTGAGCTCGGGATCAACTTCTTCGACTTGGCCGATATGTATTCGCTGGGCGAAAGCGAAGCGCTGGTGGGGCGCGTCCTGGTCCACGTACCGCGCCACAAGCTGGTGCTGGCAACCAAGCTCTATAATCCGATGAGCCAGGACCCCAACGACCGCGGGCTGTCGCGCAAGCATATCTTCGAGGCGGTGGATGGCAGCCTCAAGCGCCTCGGCACCGACTATATCGACCTCTATCAACTGCACCGCTTCGACTATGACACCCCGCTTGAGGAAACGCTGGATGCGCTCAACGACGTGGTCCGTGCTGGCAAGGTGCGCTATCTCGGCGCTTCTTCCATGCACGCCTGGCAGTTCATGAAGGCGCTCGGCCTGCAGCGCGCCCATGGCTGGGCACCCTTTGTTTCGATGCAGCCGCACTACAACCTGATCTATCGCGAAGAAGAGCGCGAAATGCTGCCGCTATGCCGTTCCGAGGGCGTGGGCGTCATTCCATGGAGCCCCCTCGCCCGTGGTCGCCTCGCCGGCCGGGCTGGCGAGGCGACCACCCGCTCCCAAACCGACAAGACCGCAGGGGCGCTTTATGACCGCTCCGCCGAACAGGACGAGGCAGTGGTCGCGGCCGTCCGCCAGGTTGCCGAGCGCCATGGCCGCCCTCTAGCGCAGATCGCTTATGCCTGGGTCGCCAGCCGCCCCGGCATCACTGCGCCACTTGTGGGCATTTCCAAGCTGCACCAGTTCGATGACGCGGTGGCCGCGCTAGATATCGAGCTCACCCCCGAGGACGTGGCCGCGATGGAAGCGCCCTATCACCCCAAGCCGGTTGCCGGCCACCAATAGCCCACGATCAAGGATTATCCGCATGAAACTCGGCAAGGAACTGGCGGAGCTCACGGCTGGCATCGACCAGCTCTATCGCAACACGCCCCGCAGCGATGGCTTCCTCGA
>JAQSXP010000147.1 GCA_029256605.1 Devosia sp.
GGCAGCGCTCGATACCGTGCCCGATGTCTGGCCGCTCTTCTGGAGCTTCCGCGTCATGGTCTTTGTGGGCATGTTCTACATCGTCTTTTTCGCGCTCTGGTTCCTCAAGGCCAGCCAGCATCGCCTTCACACCAACCGTGTCCTGTTGTGGGCGGCCGTTCTGACCATCCCGCTGCCCTGGATCGCCATCGAAGCCGGCTGGATCATTGCCGAATATGGCCGCCAGCCTTGGGTGGTGGAGGGCGTGCTGCCCACCTTCTACGCGGCCTCGGGCCTCAACTGGTGGGACCTGGCTATCTCGCTGACCTTCTTCATGATCGTCTACACCGTCCTTTTCGTCATCATGACTTGGCTCATGGTGCGGGTGATCAAGGCGGGCCCTTCCGACAAGCTCGGGCTTGGCTTGCCGGAAGAGGATTTCACGGGTCGGCGCACGCCGCCTGCACCCAGCCCCAATGCGGAGATCGCAGCTTAAATGAGTGCTATTCCTCTCGACTACGAAGTGTTGCGCCTCATCTGGTGGGGCTTGCTCGGCACCCTGCTGATCGGTTTCGCTATCATGGGTGGCATGGATCTGGGCGTGGGTGCCCTGCTGCCCGCGGTGGGGCGCACCGATGAGGAGCGGCGCGTCCTCATCAATCTCATCGGCCCGACCTGGGAAGGCAACCAGGTCTGGCTGGTGCTGGGGGGCGGCGCGATCTTCGCGGCCTGGCCCACCCTTTATGCGGTGAGCTTTTCCGGCTTCTACATTGCCATGATCGCCATTCTCTTGGCGCTGATCCTGCGTCCGGTGGGCTTCAAGTTTCGCGGCAAGGTCAAGGATCCGCGGTGGCAAAAAGCGTGGGACTGGGGCCTCTTCATCGGTGGCTTCGTGCCGGCGGTGGTGTTTGGCGTGGCCGTGGGCAACGTCTTTCTCGGCGCCCCCTTCGGTTTTGATGCCAATATGCGCATCAGCTATGCCGGCAACTTCTTTGGCCTGCTGACGCCCTTTGCCCTCCTAGCGGGGATCGTCAGCCTTTGCATGCTCCTCACCCAGGGGGCGAGCTATATCGCCATGCGCACCGAAGGCATCACCGCCGAGCGGGCACGCCTTTATGGCCGCTGGGCCGCCCTTGCGACCATCATTCTCTTTGTGGTCGGCGGGATCGCGGCGCTGTTCTTGCTCGACGGCTATCGGGTCACGAGCATCCAGAACCTGGCCGGCCCCTCCAATCCGCTGGATAAGACCGTTGTGGTCGAGCGTGGCGCCTGGGCGGCCAATTACAGCGCCTATCCCTGGATGATGATCGCTCCGCTTTTGGCAATCCTGGGTTCGACCACGGCGTTTCTTGCCCTTGGCGCCCGGCGCAAGCTTGCCGCCTTTATCGGCTCGAGCCTTGCCATTTTCGGCATCATCAGCACGGCCGGATTGTCGCTGTTCCCGTTCCTGCTCCCGTCTTCGCTCGATCCCTCGATGAGCCTTACGGTTTGGGACAGCTCGTCGAGCCAGCTCACCTTGTTCCTGATGCTGGTGATGACGATCATCTTCCTGCCCATCATCCTTGGCTACACCAGCTGGGTCTTCAGCGTCATGCGCGGGCCCGTCACCACCACCAGCCTTGGCCGCAATCCCAACGCTTACTAGGAGTTCAGTTCAATGTGGTACTTCGCCTGGATCCTCGGGGTAGGGCTCGCCTGCTCTTTCGCCATCCTCAATGCCATGTGGTACGAGATGCGCGACGATCGCTTCTGAAACAGCAAAGCGGGACGCCTGGTGCGTCCCGCTTCCTTTTGGTTTGCTGGCAGAGACGGCTTAAGGCGCCTCTGCCGGCAGGATCTGGGTGATGGCTAGACCGGCGAGCCGCGCGCTGGCGAGCAATTGCTCGAGCGTATGGCCATTGCGCGCATTGGCGGAAAGCCCCGCCATGGTGGTGCTGACAAAATCGGTCAACCGCTCAGTCTCTGCAGGATGCCGGGCTGCGATGAAGTTTCGGATGGTGGCTTCCGCAGCGGCCTGAGCCGAGCTCGCCACCTCTCGCGCCTCCGCATCGGTGCTGTGCACGCTTGCCAGAACGAGACACCCGCGGGTGCCGCAATCATCGGCATAGCGCCTTGCCGCTTCCTCGAGCACAGCCACAAGGCTTTGAGCTAGCGGGCGATCATCGCGTAACAGCTGGGGCAACAGCACCGCCCCGGTCCCCGCATAACGCTCCAGCACGCGCAGATAAAGGCCGTGCTTGCTGCCAAAGGCTGCATAAAAGCTGGGTGGATTGATACCCAGCGCTCCGGTGATGTCGGCCACACTAACCCCATCATAGCCATGAGTGTGGAACAGTTTCTGCGCCGTGGCGACCGCCTGATCAGCATCAAAGGCGCGCGGCCTGCCACGGGCACGCGGCTTTTCTGTAGTATCCACTATAAAATCCTTGACCGGCACTTCGGAGGCTTTATGTAGCGCATCATACATAAACATGCGAGGTTCGCACAATGCCAGCGTTTCAAGATAAGTCCGTGCTCGTTCTGGGTGGCAGCCGGGGGATCGGGGCGGCGATCGTCCGCCGGTTCGTGCAGGAGGGCGCCAAGGTGCGCTTCACCTATTCCGGCTCTCCCGATGCCGCTCAAGACCTCGCGGCTGAAACCGGCAGCATTGCCGTCCAGACCGACAGCGCCGACCGGGATGCGGTGATCGCCCGGGTGCGCGATTGCGGACCGCTTGATGTGCTGGTGGTCAATGCCGGGATCGGCGTCTTCGGCGATGCGCTGGAGGTCGATCCCGACGCCGTCGACCGTCTGCTACAGATCAATGTTCATGCGCCCTATCATGCTTCGGTCGAGGCGGCGCGGCAGATGCCCGAGGGTGGACGCATCATCGTCATCGGCTCGGTCAATGGTGATCGCATGCCGGTTGCCGGTATGGCGTCCTATGCGCTGAGCAAGTCGGCGCTGCAGGGAATGGCGCGTGGTCTGGCGCGCGATTTCGGGCCGCGGGGAATCACCATCAATGTGGTGCAGCCCGGCCCGATCGACACTGATGCCAATCCGGAAAATGGGCCGATGAAGGACACTTTGCACGGCTTCATGGCCATCAAGCGCCATGGCCGACCCGAAGAGGTTGCTGGCATGGTGGCCTGGCTTGCCGGCCCGGAAGCTGGCTTTGTGACAGGCGCCATGCACACGATCGACGGCGCATTCGGCGCCTAAGTGGCTCTATTCGTACCGCCTGTTGCCGTTCAATGCGGCAACAGGCGGTTGATTTTCTGAGGCTGGACTGGCCATGTGCCTTTCCAAACTCTAGCGGAGCGCGCCAGTGCAGGTAGTGTTGACCCAGCCCAAGGTCCGAATGCTCGACGGCAGCGATATCGGCAGGATCGCCCGGACCCTCCAGAAACGTGGCGTTAAGGGCGGGCAGGGCGATGTGATTCTGCTGCCGGAACTGGTGGGGGAGGGCTATTCGCCGGCCGACTACCACGCGGCCATCGCCGACATGGCCCGAACCTTTGGCTGCCATGTGATTGGCGGCAGCCAGTTCGACAATCTGCGCGATCCCCCTGTCAACCAGGGCATCGTTGTTGATCCTGCCGGCGCCGTCGTTGCCCGCTACCAAAAGGCCAATCCTTATGGGCGCGAACGGGAGGTGTCCCAGGCCGGCGAGCGGGCTGGCGCGAGCTTCAGCATCGGCGGGGTTGCCTGCTTTGTTTCGGTCTGTGCCGATTTCTGGCATGCCGAGACCTACCGCAATCTGCAAGTGCCTCCGGAGGTCATCTTTGTTCCCGCCCTGTCCGTCAGCCGCAAAAGTACGCCGGATATGGCCCGCGCCCGCTGGCGTCATGCCATGATGGCGCGGGCCTATGAACAGGCAGCCTTTGTCGCGGTCAGCGATTGGGCCTATCCCGTGCGCAGCGGCGGGGAGCATCCCAGTTCGGGCGTAGCCGGCCTCGCCCATCCCGACCCGCAGACCCCGGCCGATCTGTTGCGCTCGCTCGGGCGCAGCCGGGTCGGCATTTTCGAGATCGATCTCGAGGCCAGTCGGCTGTTGCGCGCCGACCAGCGCTCCCGGGGGTTTGAGATCGGCCGCGTCCGGCAGGAGCAGGTATGAGCATGCGCGACAAGCAGATCCTCGTCATCGTCACCGGGGGCATTGCCGCCTATAAGGCGCCCGATCTGGTGCGCCGGCTGCGCGAAGCGGGAGCCAGAGTGCGCTGCGTGATGACCGAGGGCGCGCGCAATTTCATTACCCCCACCACTCTTGCCGCGGTCAGCGGCCAGCCTGTGGCTACTGATCTCTTCGAGCCGATCGCCGGGGCCGATGTCGGGCATATCCGCATCGCGCGCGAGGCCGATCTCATCGTCGTTGCGCCCGCCAGTGCCGATTTCATGGCGCGCATGGCCCACGGTCTCGCCCATGATCTGGCTGGCGCCATCCTCTTGGCGCGGAGCAGTCCGGTGCTCCTAGCCCCCGCCATGAACCCCAAGATGTGGGAGCATCCGGCAACGCAGCGGAACTTCGCCACCCTCAAGGGCGATGGCGTGCTGTTTGTCGGGCCTGAAGCGGGGGAGATGGCGGAGTCCGGGGAAGCGGGGTTGGGCCGTATGGCGGAACCGCTCCAGATCCGCGAGGCTGCGCAACAGGCACTGACGCCTGGCGCGCAAAGGCTAAGCGGGCTGTCCTTTCTGGTCACCTCCGGCCCCACCGAAGAGCCGATCGATCCCGTGCGATTTATCTCCAACCGCTCCTCGGGCAAGCAGGGCCATGCCATCGCCGCCGCCCTCCGGCGCGAAGGGGCCGAAGTCACCCTCGTGTCCGGGCCGACCAATCTGCCCACGCCAGATGGCGTCACGCTCACTCCGGTGAAGACGGCCGCGGAAATGCTCGCGGCCGCGACCGCAGCGCTTCCGGTCGACGGGGCCATCTTTGTCGCCGCGGTAGCCGATTGGCGGGCGGCGAGGCCCTCGTCGAGCAAGCTCAAGAAGCCGGGTGGGGATGACGAGGAGTTGACGATCCACCTCGTCCGCAATCCCGATATTCTCGCCACAATCGGCCATCATGCACAGCGGCCCAGGCTCGTCGTAGGGTTCGCGGCAGAAACTGATGATCTCATGGCCAATGCTCAGGCCAAGCTGCGGTCCAAGGGCGCGGACTGGATCCTCGCCAATGATGTGTCGCCCGGGAAAGGGGTGTTTGGCGGCGATCGCAACCACATCCAGTTGGTTGCCGCTGAAGGCATCACCGATCTCGGCGCCGGCAGCAAAGGGGAGCTCGCC
>JAQSXP010000148.1 GCA_029256605.1 Devosia sp.
GACCATCCCGAAGCGGCCAATTACGAGCGCCTCGGCATTCCCGAAGGCTCCTATGAATGGGCCAATTTCTATGATCGCTTCGATCTGGCCAAGGAGCCCAACGAGCCCAACCGCTTCGGCTTCATTGTCGAAGTCGATGCGATGGACCCCAATTCGACCCCCAAGAAGCGCACGGCGCTTGGCCGTTTCAAGCATGAGGGCGCCGAATCCATCCTCAACAAGGACGGCAAGGTCGTCTTTTATCTCGGGGACGACGAGCGCTTCGACTATGTCTATAAATTCGTGACCGCCGGCACCTTTGATCCCGACAATCGCGCCGCCAATATGGATCTGCTCGACACGGGCACGCTTTACGTCGCCCGCTTCGCTGAAGATGGCACGCTGGCCTGGCTGCCCCTCGTGCATGGCCAGGGCCCGCTCACAGCTGAAAACGGCTTTGCCGATCAGGCCGACATCGTCATCGAAACCCGCCGCGCGGCCGATTTGCTGGGCGCCACCAAGATGGATCGTCCCGAAGACATCCAGCCCAATGGCGTCAACGGCAAGGTCTATGTGATGTTGACCAACAACACCCGCCGCGAAGCGGGCCAGGAAGACGCCGCCAATCCGCGCGCGGAGAATGCCTTCGGCCACATCATCGAGATTGACGAAGCTGAGGGCGACTTCGCCGCCACCACCGGCACCTGGGAAGTGATGCTGCAATGCGGCGACCCCTCGATCGCTGAAGTGGGGGCGACATTTTCCAGCGCCACCACCGAAAACGGCTGGTTCGGGATGCCCGACAACTGCGCCGTGGATTCCATCGGCCGGCTTTGGGTCTCGACCGATGGCAACAACCCTTCCGATACCGGCCGCACCGATGGGCTGTGGGCGGTGGATACGGAAGGGGCGGCGCGCAACACCTCGAAACTATTCTTCCGCGTCCCCGTGGGCGCCGAAATGTGCGGCCCGCTTTTTACGCCTGATGACGAAACCGCCTTTGTGGCCGTCCAGCATCCCGGCGACGGCGGCGATGATTGGGAAGGCTTTGGCCGCATCTCCTACTACGAGGACCTCTCCACCCGCTGGCCCGATTTCAACCCCGACATGCCGGTGCGCCCCTCGGTGGTGGTGATCACCAGGCAAGGTGGCGGCAAGATCGCCGTCTAGCCCACCCCAAACGCAAAAAGGGGCGGCGCCTTGCACGCCGCCCCCATTTTCAAGCCAGGCGCAATCGGCTAGCGGTCGGCACTGAGCCCGAGGCTTTCCTGGCAGATGTGATTGCTGTCCTCGGCTTTTTCCGCCTCGTCCATGCTTTGGTCTTCAAACCCGGCGATCTTCATCAGCGATTGCTGGAACTGGGCGGCCGTGTCTTGGGCGCCGAGCCGGGCCAAGATCTCCTGCTCGATCGCTTCCACCGCGCGCGCATAGCCCGCCAAAGCCGAGGTGCCGGCCTCAGTTAGATTGATGCGCCGGCTGCGGCGATCATTGGGATCGGTGCTGCGGGCGATCAGGTTCTGCTGCTCGAGCGCGTCGAGCAGATAGGTCAGGGTCGTCTTGTCCAGCCCCAGCCGCTCGGCAATCGCAATCTGGCTCTGGCAGGTCTGCCTTTGCACATGCGACATCACGAGAAACGCGCGCGCGCCGCCGGGCAGCCCCTGCAGGGCCGCCTCCACCTGTTTCTGGTAGTCGCGCAGCAAGCTCGCGAGAGCCCAACCAAGGCCCACGCGAGGCGCTGCCGATCCGCTGTTGTGCTTGCTCATGCGCCCAGTTTAGCGGGCCGCCACCGCCAAGTCGATAACCGGCACAAATCCGAGCTTTTCGGCCAGCGCGCGGCCATTCTGCTGCGCTGCTGCCTGGGCCTTGGCGAGGTTCTCGGCCGCCATGGGGCGCAGCTCTGCCATGGCCGGGTTCACCTCGGCCAGGGTCAGCTCGCATTCGATCACTTCGACCTCCAGCTTCAGGACGTCTTCCAGCACCCGCCGATACCAGCTCGTGCCGTGATCCCAGCCATGCCGCGGGCTGCCCGGGCCATAGCCGCCGCCACGCGCAATGATCAGCTGCGCCGGCCGCCCAGCCAGCACGGGCGCCTGCCCCGGCGCAAAGCGCGGATCGGCCAGCAACAGATCGACAAAGGCCTTGAAGTGCTGGGACACGCCGAAATTGTAGAACGGCAGCGCAAAGATATAGGCGTCAGCGGCCAGCAGCTCATCGGCCAGCGTTTGGGCGAGAGCCATGCCTTGCGCCTGCTCGGGGCTGCGTTCATCGGCGGGAACATGCGGGCCAAACACCGCACCCGCCCAGGCAGTCGCGGGCAAGGGGTTAAGCCCGACATCGCGCCGGATCACCGTGGCATCCCCGAGAGTGTCGAGGACGGAAGCCTCAACCTGGTCGGCGAGCGCTCGCGTCACCGATCCCTGGTCGCGGATGCTGGCATCGAGGCGGAAAATCATCGACATCATCTAGTCTCCATATCATCTTTGTTTCATACGATATGTACCATAGACGATCTGCGGTCAAGATCATCCTGCTTGAATCTGGCCTTCAACCCGGCAAGGGGTCATACTCAACTCCAGGTGGAGCCCTCACATGCAAGCACTGGCGCGCAACTCATGACCATCAGGACCGGAACGGCAGGCTGGGTGTTCGAGCCCTGGCGCGGCACCTTCTATCCCAAAGGCCTCGTGCAAAAGCGTGAGCTCGCCTGGAGCAGCACGCGGCTGGGCACGATCGAGATCAACGCCACCTTTCGCGCCAACCAGAAGCCGCAGAGCTTCAGCAAATGGGCCGCCGAGACCCGCGAGGGCTTTGTGTTCTCGGTCAAGGGCCCGCAGCTCGTCACCCATATCCGGCGCCTCAAGAACTGCACCCCCGAACTCGCCAATTTCTTTGCCTCGGGCCCTCTGGCGCTCGGGTCCAAGCTCGGCCCCTTCGTCTGGCAATTGCCGCCCAATCTGGCGCTCGATCTTGGCGTGCTCGAGGAGTTTCTCACCCTCCTGCCCCGCACCCCGGCCGACTACATCGCCCTCGCCGCCCAAGCCGACGAGCGCCTCAAGACGCCGCCCTTCCTTGATGCCACCGGAGTGGGCGCCATTCGCCACGCCATTGAAGCGCGTCACCCCAGTTGGGACAGTTCAGCCGCGCGGGAGCTCCTCGCGCAACACAACACCGCCCTCGTGATCAGCGACACCGTCCAGCAGCCCGCCCGCGTCCTCACCGCCGATTTCGCCTATTGCCGCCTGCAGGGTCCCGCCCGTTCCGACGCGGCCGGCTACACCCCCGATGACATCGCCGATTGGGCGGGCCAAATCCGCGACTGGGATGCCGCCGGCCACGATGTTTTCGCGTACTTCGTGCACGAGGATAAATTGCACGCGCCGGCCAACGCCATTGCCCTGCGCCAGGCGCTCGGCATCACCCTGCCCGGCGACTAGCATCAAATCGCCGTTCTGGTCTGGTTTTTGCCACGCGCCCCGGCTATCCCAACTGCACCTCTAGCGTCACTCCGGAACCTGCCCATGGCCGCATCGCTTCGCTCTCCGCTCGACAAGATCAGTGCAGCCCTGGCCTTCGCGCTGGGCCTTGCCGCCATTACGCTCGCCTGGGCGTCCGAGCTGATCGGCGGCCTCGTGCCATGCGATCTCTGCCTTGAGCAGCGCCTCGCCTATTATTTCGGCCTGCCCATCCTGTTCCTGGTGCTGCTGTTCTGGAACCGCATGCCGCTGGCGCTCTGGTACCTCGCCATGGCCGTGGTCACCGCTATCTTCGCCTGGGGCGCCTATATGGGCATCTATCATGCGGGGGTGGAATGGGGTTTTTGGCCCGGCCCCACCGCCTGCACGGGCGTGGGCGCTGGCGTCAGCTTTGATGCGCTGAGCGACCTCAACGCCGCCCATGTCGTGGGCTGCGACGTCGTGCAGTTCCGCTTCCTCGGTCTGTCCCTGGCGGGCATGAATGCCCTCGTCTCCATCGCCATTGTCGGCTTGCTGCTGGTCGCGATCGCCGCGCAGCGCCGCTTCAACCAGCGCCTCGCCTAGGGCTCGAGCTCGATATCCCAGTAGAGATAGTCGAGCCAGCTCTGGTGCAAATGGTTGGGCGGGAACGCCCGGCCATTATTGTGCAGGTCATAGACCGTGGGCGGATAGGGCGCCTGGCGCGGGAACATCTTGATTTCGGACGGGAGCCGGTTGGCCTTGCGCAGATTGCAGGGCGCGCAGGCCGCCACCACGTTTTCCCAGGTGGTCTGCCCGCCCTTGGAGCGCGGTATCACATGGTCAAAGGTCAGATCATCCTTGCAGCCGCAATATTGGCACTGGAAGTGATCGCGCAAGAAGACGTTGAAGCGCGTAAAGGCGGGATGGCGCGCCGGCTTCACATAATCCTTGAGCGACACCACGCTGGGCAGCCGCATCTCAAAGCTCGGCGAATGCACCACCATGTCGTAGTGCGAGACGATATTGACGCGCTCCAGGCACACCGCCTTGATGGCGTCCTGCCAGGACCATAGCGACAGCGGATAGTAGCTGAGCGGCCGGAAGTCGGCGTTCAGAACCAGGGCGGGACAGGCCTCAGGCGACACGTGGATCGTCACTTGAGTCTCCCGAAACGGGAATCGAAGGAGTCCATATCCTCCTTATACTAAGCCCTTTGTATCAGTCCTGTGAAGGCTGCTCGTGCAGAACTGTGTTCCCGTTGTTTTGATTGATCTTGCGGATGAATTGATCAACAAACGCCACCCCATCGGGCGCAATCCCATGCGCCACTCCCGGCGAGACATGGTAGTCCACCGCGATGCCCGCGGCCTCGAGGATCCGCGCGGCTTCGGCGCTGAAGCGCGGCTCCACTACCCCGTCGCGATCCCCATGCACGAGGCACACCGGCGGCGTGCCCAGCTTGCCTTCGCCAAATCCCGGTGGGGGCGCAAAAGCTCCGGCTATGGCGACAATACCCATCAGCCGCTCGGGGATGGAGAGCCCGGCATGCAGCGCCACCATCGCCCCCTGGCTAAAGCCGGCCAGCAGCGTGTTCTCGGGCGCAATCCCGGTTTCGTCCCATAGCTCGCGCAAATAGCGCACCAGCGTTTCGCGCGCCTCGGTCGCCCCGCTCCAGCTCACCTCGCGCCCCCCGAAGTAGATGGGGAACCACTGGTAACCCGGTGAGCCCGGGCAGGGCTGGGGCGCATTGGGCGCAATGAACCTCGCCTCGGGCAAGCCATCCTGCCAA
>JAQSXP010000149.1 GCA_029256605.1 Devosia sp.
AATTCGAGGCGTTGATAGGAACGCTCGATCCGGCGCGAGGGGGACACGGCGCTGGAATGGGTCAGCGCCCGTTCGAGCAGGTCTTCGTCGGCGAATTGGTAGCCCAGGCGGAACTGCAGCTTTTCGTAGGAACGGGCGCGGCGGCTCATTTGTCGATCGACTGGAACATCCGATCCCAGCGCACATTGGCGGGCCACTGCCACAGCTGCCAGGGCGGAATATTGTCCTTGATGGAGAAGAAGCGCGCCTCGGCCTTGCCGATGAGGTTGACGGCGGGAACATAGCCGACCGAAGACAGGACGCGGCTATCGGCCGAGCGGTCGCGATTGTCGCCCATCATGAAGTAGTGGCCGGCGGGAACCACATATTCGGGGGTGTTATCGAGCGGCCCGTTGTCGCTGATTTCCTGGATGGTGTGCACGCTGCCATCGGGGAAGGTTTCGCGATACACGGTCACCGGGCGGGTATCGCCTTCGCTGTCGACATCCATGGCGGTGCCGATGAATTCGCGCTCGACCATGGTGCCGTTGATGTAAAGGCGGCCTTCGCGCATCTGGATGCGATCACCCGGCATGCCGACGATGCGCTTGATGTATTCCATGTTCTGCGGCACGGGCCGGAACACGGCGACGTCGCCGCGATTGGGGTCGCGCCCGAGAATGCGATTATTGATGGGCAATTCGAAATCGAGCAGGGTGAAATTGCCATAACGGCCGAGCGAGAACGAGTGCTTGCCGTAGCCCCAGACGAACTTGTTGGCGACGAAATAGTCGCCGATCATCAGCGTCTGCTGCATCGAGGCAGTGGGGATGGAGAAGGGCTGGTACAGGAACGAGCGCAGCACGATGGCGATCAGCAGGGCCTCGACCACAACGACAATGGTATCCCACCACTCGTTGGTCTGGGCCTTCTTGACAGTTTTTCCGGCGGGCTGGCTCATGAATAATCCCGTTATGCTACGCCGAAGCGTTAAGGCGTCGTGGTGGGTTGGTCAACCGGCACCGCTTCGATGATCACGAAGGCCTGTGCCAGGCCGGCATCATCGGTGATGGTTAGGTGGATCAGCGGCTCGTGGCCGGGGGGAACCAGACGCTCCAGCGCCCGGGCGGCTCCATTGGTGAGCTGCATGGTGGGTTTGCCCGAGGGAAGGTTCACCACGCCCATGTCGCGCCAATACACGCCGAAATTAAGGCCGGTACCCAAGGCCTTGGCGCAGGCCTCCTTGGCGGCGAAACGCTTGGCATAGGAGGCGGCGCGCTGGGCGCGGCGGTCGGACTTGCGCTGCTCGACAGGGGTGAAGCAGCGCTGCACAAAGCGATCACCAAAACGGGCGAGGGTTTGCTCGACCCGCCCGATCTGGCAGAGGTCCGAGCCTAGGCCAATGATCATGGCGTGGCTCCGGGGTGAGTGGGTTTATGCAAGGCGATCTTACTCCAGGTCATCATTGCCCCGCCGCTCCACCTGGCCGTCCCATTCAAGGGTCGAGATCATGCCCGCTTCGCGCATGCCGGCGCGCTGCACCGAGGACAGGCCCGGGCTGCGCTTGAGGGTCGCGAGCACATCGGTGAGCTGGGCGAGGTCGCGCACTTCGATTTCAAAGATCATCTGATGAAAGTCGGGCGAAATCATCCGCATCACCAGATTGTTGATGTTGGCGTCGCAGGCGGCGATCGCCGAGGAGATCTGGGCCAGCGAGCCGGGACGGTTGACCGATTCCATGGTGATGACGGTGGGGTAAAGCCGCTCTTCACCGCCCCCTTCGAGGTTCCAGCGCACATCGACCCAGGCCACATCGCTGTCGTGCAGATCGACGAGAGCTTCGGAATGGATGGGATAGACGGTGATCGGCACATCGGGCTGCAGGATGCCGACCAGCCGATCGCCGGGCACGACCCCCTCCCCCGAAATGGTGACGGGCATGTGGAAGTCGAGTTGCGCAAGGGCGGCGCGGGCGCGGGCACCGGCCCGCTGGCCACCCGGCACGCGGAAGCGGAAGAGGTCGGTGGCGCGCAGCGCGAACCAGCCATCGGCGGTATCGGCGACGGGCAGGTCGAGCTTGCGGCGGCGCTTGCGCAAGCCCTTGAGGCTCGCAAGTTCCGTACCCAGTTGCTCGCTGCCGATCTTGCCTTCGCCCACCGCGATCAGCAGCTCGCGCTTGCTGGGCATATGGAGGGCTTCGGCCAGCGCCTTGGCTTCACTTTCCTCGAGCGAAACGCCTTCGCGATCGAGCATCATGTTGAGCACGCTTTCGCCCAGCGCCAGCGCCCGCTGGGCCGCGGCGTTGCGCACCGAGCGGCGAATGGCCGCGCGCGCCTTACCGGTAGCGGCAATGCCGATCCAGTTGGCGGGCGGCAGATGATTGCGGTCGCGGATGATCTCGACTTCATCGCCACTGCGCAATTGGGTGACAAGCGGCAGGATGGCGCCATTGATCTTGGCGCCCACGCAGGTATCGCCGATATCGGTGTGAAGCGCATAGGCAAAATCGATCGGCGTCGCGCCACGCGGCAAGGCGATCAGCCGGCCGCGCGGGGTGAAGCAGAACACCTGATCCTGGAACAGTTCGAGCTTGGTGGATTCCAGGAAGTCTTCGGTGGTGGCGCCGGCCGTCAGATGCTCGATGGTGGAGCGCAGCGAGCCATAAGCCTGCGACTCCTGCTCGAGCCGGCCCATATCGGCCACGGCCCCATCCTTGTAGAGGCTATGGGCGGCGATGCCGAATTCGGCGATGCGGTCCATTTCCTCGGTGCGGATCTGGAGTTCCGCGCGCTGCCGGCCGGGACCCACGATCGTGGTGTGGATGGAGCGGTAGTCATTGTGCTTGGGGACCGAGATATAGTCCTTGAAGCGACCGGGCACGAGCTTCCAGCGCGTGTGGACCACGCCCAGCGTATGGTAACACTCGTCGATCGAGCCGACGATCACGCGGAAACCGATCATGTCCGAGAGCTGCTCGAGCGCAATGGATTTGCGCTCGATCTTGGTGAAGATCGAGAAGGGCGATTTGACGCGCGCCTTGACACGCGCGGTGATGCCTTCGCTGGCCAGGCGCTCGGTCAGTTCGGTGGAAATGGTGTCGATGGCTTCGCGGTAATGGACCTGCATCTGGTCCAACCGCTCGGTGATGGCCTTGTAATGCTCGGGCTGGAGGATCTTGAAGGAGATATCCTCAAGCTCGTTGCGCATGTCCTGCATACCCATGCGCCCCGCGAGCGGGGCATAGATATCCATGGTTTCCTGGGCGATGCGCTCGCGCTTGTTGGCCGGCATATATTGCAGCGTGCGCATATTGTGCAGGCGATCGGCCAGCTTGACGAGGAGAACGCGGACGTCCTGGCTGATGGCGAGCAGGAGCTTGCGCAGGTTTTCGGCCTGGGCCTCCTCGCGCGAGACGAGATTAAGGCGCTCGATCTTGGTCAGGCCATCGACAATGGCGCCGATCTCGGGACCGAACAGCTGATCGATCTCGGCGCGAGTGGCGTCGGTATCCTCGATGGTGTCATGCAGCAGCGCCACGGCAATCGAGGCATCATCGAGCTTGAGGTCGGTCAGGATGGCGGCGACTTCGAGCGGATGGGCGAAATAGGGGTCGCCGGAGGCGCGTGTCTGCGTGCCATGCTTTTGCATGGCATAGACATAGGCTTTGTTCAAAAGCTGCTCGTCGACGTTCGGGTTATACGCCTGAACGCGTTCGACGAGCTCGTATTGCCGCATCATACCAGGGCCGCCCCGCCAGCGGTGAGCTTAGTGCATTGAAACCAAATGAAAAGAGGCGCCCGACAATTGCCGAACGCCTCCACTGATATAGGGAGAATGCCCGATCGTGCAATCTGCAGATCCGGCTAATCGCCTTTATTCTTAGTCGTCGCGACGCTCTGGGGGAGCCAGGCTCTCGATGCCGCGCAGCAGTTCTTCTTCGCTGATGGTATCAAAGTTGAGCGAGTCTTCGTCGCCGCTTTCGATCAGCGGAGCTGCATGCTGCTCGGGCTCGTCGACTTCGACATATTTCTGCAGCGAATGGATCAAGTCCTCGCGCAGATCCTCGGGGGAGATGGCGCCATCGCCAATCTCGCGCAGGGCAACGACGGGGTTCTTGTCATTGTCGCGGGCAACGGTGATCGGAGCACCCGAGGCAATCATGCGGGCGCGATGAGCGGCCATGAGAACCAGATCGAAGCGGTTCTCGATCTTTTCAATGCAGTCTTCAACGGTGACGCGGGCCACGGACGTCTCCAAATTGGATGGGGATGAAGGGGTTGCTTACACCAATGCCGGCATCAGCACAAGGTTTGGTGCGACAGCAGCAATGCCGGCGCGGCGGAATGGTTCCGGCACCGAAGGAGCCAGCGGGGGCGCGGGCGTGCCCTGCCCCGGCTTGCTAGCCGCGGCCGCCTTCTTTCATGATGCGGGCCTTATCGCGGTTCCAGTCGCGATTGCGCTCGGTTTCGCGCTTGTCATAGTTCTTCTTGCCTTTGCCCAGGCCGATCAGCACCTTGGCGCGCCCCTGGTCATTGAAGAACAATTTCAAGGGCACGATGGTGTTTCCGGCGCGGGACACCTCGGCATCGAGGCGCGCCAACTGCTTGCGGGACACCAGCAATTTGCGCGGCCGGCGCTCTTCGTGGTTGAAGCGGTTGGCCTGCAGATATTCCGGGATATGCGCGTTGATCAGCCAGAGCTCGCCCTTTTCGGGCGAGGCATAGGCTTCAGTGATCTGGGCCTTGCCCAGGCGCAAGGACTTGACCTCGGTGCCAGTCAGCACGAGGCCCGCTTCCAGGGTGTCGACGATTTCATAGTCAAAGCGCGCGCGGCGGTTTTCAGCCACGAGGCCATGGCTGATGACGCCGTTCTTGGCTTTGTCGTTTTTTGCGGACATGGGGCCTAGATAAGACCTGCATGGGCCATTGCAAAGTCCATGGCCTCCTGAGCGGGCTTGCTGATCGGGCAGATCGGCAGGCGCATCTCGTTGGCGCACAGATTGAGCCGGTTGGCCGCGTATTTGGCGGGAGCGGGGCTCGGCTCGATAAAGAGGTCCTTGTGCAGGTAGGCCAGCTTATCGTTGATGGCGAGCGCGGCGCGGAAATCACCGGCGAGCGAGAGCTCCTGCATCTGCGAGCAGAGGCGCGGCGCGACATTGGCCGTGACCGAAATGCAGCCGCGGCCACCATGGGCATTAAAGCCAAGCGC
>JAQSXP010000150.1 GCA_029256605.1 Devosia sp.
CCTGCCGCAATGGCGAGCCGCACATTGTGGTCGGTGGCGCCCAGCTTCATCGTATCGGAGCAGGAGCGGTCATCGGTGCACAGGGCGACATTGGACCAGTCGCTCTGCCCGCGCTCGAGGAGGCCCGTGATCATTTCGGTCAATGAATGGGGCCGCAGTTCCATGAAAAGGCCGCGCCGCAGCTTGTCGCTGACCTCTTGTGCCGTCCAGGCCTCATGGTCCGAGGCCATGCCGGCGGCGGCAAAGGCGTTGATGTCATCGATGCCGCGCATCCCCGCGGCATGCCCTTCCACGACGCCGCGCTGCTCGAAAGTCGCGCGGATCATGCCCCAAAGCCGCTCATAGGAAGGGTTCTCGGGGTTCCAGACTGCCGGCCAATCCATCACCTCATCGAGCCCCGCCACCATCAACTGGCTGCGCAGGAACTGGGCCTGTTCGGCATAGCCGAAATGCCCGCCACCCCATTCATAGGCGGTGGGCGGAACGGCCGAGCCGGGCAAGGGGAAAATCTTCATGGGCGAGCCGGCGAGCCGCGCGGTCAGCCAGAATTGGAGATTGTGAGCGCCATTCACGTTGGAAAATTCGTGGCTGGCTTCACAGGTCCAGGTGCAGCCATGGGGCAGCACCAGCGCGGCCTCCCATTCGGGGGTTAGATGGCTCGATTCGATATGCTTGTGCACTTCGCCAAAGCCGGGCACGGCGGCCAGATGGGAGCGGTCGATCCGTTCGGCGACGTTACCTGGATAAGCGCCGGCCGGACCCACCCAGGCGATGCGGCGCCCCGAGACCACGATCTCTTGGTCCTCGTGCCAGTTGCGGCCATAGACATCGAGCACCTTTCCCACGCGAATGGCGCGATCGGCCGGACGCTTGCCCAGTGCCACCAGGGCCAGGTTCTGCCGGATCGCGACTTCGTCTTCAGGGTTGATCAGCAGATCGCTTATGGTGGTCATATCAGTTCCGAGATACAGTTTGCCGCGCTGACAATGCGCTTGCCTGTCAATAAGAGGGATGGCGAGTAGAAGCCATCTTCCCATGACAGTTGCACAAAGATAAGGCTTGCGGCATATGCGACCCAAAAAACAGGCTTCTGCCGGCCGGGCCTGCGCTCCATCCGTTCGCGGACGGCACTCCGCGTGCAAAGGAATATCCATGTCGAAAATTGTTTCTTCCGTCTTCGCGGTTGCCCTTGCCGCCTCTGCCATGATGGCCGCGCCCGCAATGGCGCAGGACAAGACCCTGACCATTTCCTGGTGGGGCTTTAATGGCGAAAAGCTCGAGACGCTGGTGCTCGCGCCCTTCCGCGAAATGTGCGACTGCGAGATCGTGTTCGAGACCGGCAATAATGGCGAGCGTCTCAACAAGCTGCAGATCCGCAATGGCGGTGGCGTTGACGTCGCCTATTTCTCCGACAGCTTCAGCCAGCAGGGCATTGAAGCGGGCTTGTTCCAGCAGATCGATCCCGCCAAGCTTCCCAACCTGGCCGGTCTTTATGACATCGCCAAGGACCCACAGGGCGGGTACGGTCCGGCCTATACGATCGGCCGCGTCGGCATTGTCTACGACACCGCCAAGATCGCTACCCCCGTCACCTCCTGGAATGACCTTTGGAGCGAAGACCTCGCTTCCTCGCTCTCGCTGCCCGGCATCACCACCACGGCTGGCCCGATGGTTGTGCTCAAGGCAGGCGATCATGCCGGCGTCGATGCCTATGAAGACACCGATGCCGCCTTTGCCGCTGTCGCCGAGCTCAAGCCCAATGTGGTCAAGAACTACAATACCGGCTCGGAGATGATCAATCTCTTCTCGACCGGCGAAATCAGCGCTGCCGTGGCGCAGGATTTCACCCTCGGCCAGATCCAGGCGGCAGTGCCGACCGTTGAATGGGCCGAGCTCGAGGAAGGCTCGATCGCTACGCTCAACACCGTCAACATCCCCAAGGGAGCGGCCGAGCCGGAACTGGCCTACCAGTTCATCAACTTCATCCTCTCGCCCGAAATCCAGCAGGTTCTGGCCGAGGAGGGCGTTGATGCTCCGGTCAACACCGCGGTGGAACTGACCCCCGAGCAGGCCGAACTCTGGACCTATGGCGCCGACACCATCGCCGGGCTGCAGCGCATCGACTATGCCAAGATGAACGCTGCCAAGTCCGGCTGGATCGAGCGCTGGAACGAAATCTTCGGCATGTAATCTTCAAACGGGGCGCCCCAGTGCGCCCCGCAATCTTTGCTGGACTAAAGGGCCAGGTTGAATGAAGCGATTTTCAGGTTGGACCCTGGCCTCTCCCGCGACGCTGCTGGTGGTGGTCTTTCTGGTGCTGCCGGTGGTTGCCACCATCGTCACCACCTTCATGACGCCCAACGGCCCGCTGGCGCCGTATCTTGGATTTTTCGGCAGCGGCTTTCGCCGCACCGTGTTGTGGCGCACCATTCAGGTGTCGTTCATCGTTACGGCAATCGCACTCGTTATTGGCTTCATCACGGCCTTTGTGATCAGCCGCGCCCCCGGTTGGCTCAAATCGATCCTGATCATTGCCGCTGTGTTTCCGCTGCTGACCGGCGTCGTCGTGCGCTCCTTTGCCTGGCTCATCATCCTGGGCAAAAACGGCATTCTCAACAATTTCCTCGTTTCCACCGGTCTCATCGGCGAGCCCCTGACCATGCTCTACACGCAAGGCTCGGTGATCGTGGCGATGGTCTATCTCTTTGTTCCGCTGATGATTTTAACACTGGTGGGCGTGCTTGAATCCATCCCCGAGGACCTGATCCAAGCCTCCTCGTCGCTGGGCGCCAAGCCTTGGGCGACCTTCACCCAGGTCATTCTGCCGCTCGCGGTGCCGGGCCTCATCGTGGGCGCGGTACTGGTGTTCACCGGCAGCTTCACCTCCTACGCCACGCCCCAACTGCTGGGCGGCGAGCAGGTGATGATGATGGGCACCCTGATGTATCAGCAGGCCATGGTCACCTTTGACTGGGTCGCGGCCTCCACCATCGCGGCCGTCATGGTGGTGTTCACCATCGCCATTGTCCTAGTGATGACGCGGGTCGCCCGCCGTCTCAACCCGATGGCGGTATGATGACCCAAAAGCTGCACCCGGCCCTCATTGGCTTTACCGTCCTCGTTTTCATCTTCCTCATCGGCCCGCTCATCATCGTGGTGGGCTCGGCGCTGAGCGACACGACCCATCTGACCTTCCCCCCCCAGGGGCTGTCGCTACGCTGGTTCGCCAATATCTTCGAAATCGCTGCGTTCCGGCGTACCATCATCACCAGCCTGCAGATCGCGTTCCTCTCGACCTTCATCGCGCTGCTGATCGGTATTCCCGCCGCCTATGCGCTTAATCGCTACCGCATCCAGCTGCCGGGGTGGCTGGCCACGCTGTTCGTGCTGCCGGTGCTGGTGCCCGAGCTGGTGCTGGGCTTTGCGCTGCTCAAGAATGTGGCGGTGCAGTTCAACACCCCCATCTTCCTGACGCTGGTGTTCGGGCACAGCCTGCTTGTGCTGCCCTATGTGGTGCGGGTGATCAGCGCGTCGCTCGCCTCGTTCGACTTTTCGGTCGAGGAAGCGGCGATCAGCCTGGGCGCACCCCCGCTGCGCACCTTTTTCACCATCCTGCTCCCCAATGTGCGCTCGGGCGTGATCGCGGCCTTTATCCTGGCCTTCATTACCTCGATCAATGACGTGTCCATCTCCATTTTCCTAACCGGCCCGGGCATTTCCACGCTCCCCATCCAGTTGCTGGCCCATATGGAGCAGTTCTTTGATCCCACCGTTGCCTCGGTGTCAGTGCTGCTGATGGTGCTGACCGTCGGGGTCATGGCGATTGTCGAGCGCACGCTCGGCCTTACCTTCCTTGCTAAATAGAGTGCCACGCGCGTGACCAAAGCTCTTTCGATCCAGTCGATCACTGCCCATTACGGCACGACCAAGGTGCTTGAAGATCTTTCGCTCGAGGTGGCGGAAGGCGAACTCGTCTCGCTGCTAGGCGCCAGCGGCTGCGGCAAGACCACGACCCTGCGCCTAGTCGCCGGTTTCCTGCAGCCGACTTCCGGCCGCATCCAGCTGGGCGGGGTGGACCTCACCCGACTGCCCGCGCATCGGCGCGATATCGGCCTGGTGTTCCAGAACTATGCGCTCTTTCCTCATATGAGCGTGGCCGACAATGTGGGCTTTGGGCTCAAGCAGCGCGGGGTCGCGCCGGCGGAAAAAACCAAGCGGGTCGCGGCAATGCTCGAGCGCGTGGGCCTCGCGCATCTCGCGAGCCGACTGCCCGGAGAGCTGTCGGGCGGGCAAAAGCAGCGCGTGGCGCTGGCGCGGGCGCTCGTGATTGAGCCGCCGCTGCTGATGTTTGATGAGCCGCTGTCCAATCTCGACGCCAAGCTGCGGGTCGATATGCGGGTCGAAATCCGCCAGCTGCAGCGCGCCAATGGCACGACCTCGGTTTACGTCACCCACGACCAGGAAGAAGCCTTTTCGATCTCGGATCGCGTGGCCATCATGCATGCGGGCCGCATCATGCAGCTCGATACGCCTGAAACCCTCTATCAGCGTCCAGCCAATGCGTTTGTCGCGCGGTTTGTGGGCTTTGAGAACCTGATCCCCATGCGCGTTGTCGAGCGGGATGGTGCGAAGATCACCGCCGAGGCCGCCGGTGGCGTGCGGCTGACGCTGGGCCTCGAGCAGTTCGGCGCCATTCCCGACAGCTTCACGCTGGCCTGCCGGGCCGATGGCCTTGTGGCAAGCCCTGACTTGGCCATGGAAGGTATTCCGGCAACGCTGGGGCTGCGCACCTATCTGGGTCGTGCCTACCAGTATCAGTGCGACACGCCCGCCGGCCCGCTGCTGGCCAATGGGCCGCTGACGCGACCGCTCGAGATGGGCGGGCAGGCCAAGCTCGTGCCTGTGCCCGAGCAATGCACGATCCTGGCGGCAGAAACGGCGTGACCATCCTTTTCGTCAATGCCTGGGTGCTGACGCTCGACGAGGCGATGAGCGAGCACCAGCCGGGTTGGCTGCAGGTGGATGGCACCACCATCACGGCACTGGGCAGCGGCGAGCCGCCCTCCATCGCCGGCGCCGAGATCGTCGATTGCGGCGGCGATATCGTCATGCCGGGCATGGTCAACACCCACTGCCATATGGGCATGGCGGTGTTTCGCGGCCTGGGCGAAGACGTGGATGATCGCAGCGCAAATTCGTGTCGCCCGAGATGGTGCGGGTCGGCTCGGCCCTGTCGGCGCTGGAGATGATCCAGGGCGGGGTCACCACCGTCGCCGACATGTATTATTTCGAGCAGGAAGTGGGCCGGGTAGCTGCGGCTTCGGGCCTGCGCGCCATTGTCGGCCAGACCCTCGCCGACTTCCAGCCGCCCGATCATCGCAATTGGGACGAGGGCTTTGCCCTGGTCGAGGCGCTGGTGGATGAGTTTGCCGGCCATCCGCTCGTCACGGCGTCGATTGCCCCGCATGCGCCATACTCCACCGACCGCGCCACCATGGAGCGGGTAGCGCAATGGTCGGCGGATCACCCCAATATTCCGGTGCAGATGCATCTGGCTGAAAGCGATCTGGAAGTGCGCTGGGCGCAGGATAACCATGGCTGCTCGACGGTCGAGGTGACGCGCGAAGCTGGTTTGCTCAAGCCCAACCTCATCTGCGCGCACTGCCTGCAGCTCGATCATGCCGATATCACCATGATGGCCGAGGCGCAGGTTTGCGTCGCCACCAATCCGCGCTCCAACGGCAAGGCCGGCCGCGGCATCGCGCCGGTGGAAGCCCTGCGCAATGCCGGCCTGCCGGTGGGTCTGGGCAGTGACGGGGCGATGAGCGGCAATACGCTCGATCTGTTTGCGCA
>JAQSXP010000151.1 GCA_029256605.1 Devosia sp.
GGCCAGCATCACATAATGATACTCGCCGCTGCGCTGCTCGAGCCAGATCCCATCGCCATCGGTGAGCATGGAGGACTTGCCGGGCGAGGTCGGGTAAAGCTCGCGATTGATCTGGGTGCTGACCGTTTCGGCCCCAAGGGCAATGGCAAAGCTGACCAGGATCAGCGCCAGGGTCGGGGCGCGCACGATGCGCCAGATGGAAATGCCGCTCGCAGCGATCACGGTCAGCTCATGGCGTGCCTTGAGGTCGAGAAAGCCCAGGATTGCGCCCAGCAGCACCGTCACCGGCAAGGTCTTGATGGTCCAGCGCACGGCGCTCATCGCCACCATCAGGATTGCCATTGGCACGCCCTGGCTGTCGGCGACATAGTTGAAGCGCCAGGTATCGAGCGATTCCACCAGCGCAATGAGCCCATAGAATACAAAGACGATGGTGGCGATGCGCCCGCCCAGGCGCCCGAGGACGAGAAGGTCGATCCGGCTCATGCGGGCACCACCTCGCCCGGCATGCGGGGCCGCGCGCGCACCACAAGGATGAGGAGGGCGGCAATGATGAGGATCACCCCGCCCGTCGCCGGTCCCCAGGGGCTATAAGAACTGACACCCCGCTCGGCAAAGGCCAGCAGCATGACGAGCGCTTCCATGGGGACGGTGAAGCGGCTGCGCCGCCCGCTTGGAAAGCCCAGTAGCGCCACCATCAGCAGGCAAATGCCCAGAACGCTCAGCGCCGGGGCCTGCCGTTCCAAAAGTTCGGCCTGCAGCTCGGGCGTCCATTGCCCGGTTTGCAGCGCATCGCGAGCGGCGGAAATGCTGTCCTGCTCGCGCAGGCGGAAGTTGTCTTGGGGCGCTTGCGTCAGCCGCTCGACACTCAAATCGTAGCGGGCAAAGGAGATCTGGGAGAACTGCCCGTTCTGCTCGGTATATTGCAGCGAGCCATCGCGCAGCTCGAGCATATAATTGTCGCCATCGCGCGCCACCCGGGCGGAGCGGGCGATATATGTGCGCTCGGTGCGCGGATCGCGCCGGTCATCGGCAAAGAAGTCAGTGATTTCACCATTCCCTGAGCGCCCGCCGATCAGCAGCACCACGCCAGGGGTCACCTGGGTAAAGCGCTTGGGCTTGAGGGTGGAGCTCACGAGATCGGCGGCGATGCTGGTTTGGAGCAGGTTCACCCGGCGATTGGCCAGCGGCTCGACGATATTGCTGAGCAGCAGCACAAACACCATGCCAGCGGCGGCCACGATCGCGCCGGCCCGCCAGAGCGAGCCCAGTCCGTAGCTGGTGTGGATGATATGAAGCTCGCGATTGTTCTGCAGCCCCTGCAAGGCGCGGGCGACGCCGATGCCGATGCAGACATAGGCAAAGGTGAGCGCCAGCGGCGGCATGGTGAGCAGCGCCTGCAGCGCCAGCGTCAAGAGGTTCTGCCCCTTGACGGCCACCACATCGAAGCTTCGCAGGCAATTGACCAGCCAGAGCAGCACGCACACCACCCCGAACAGGATGATGGCGTCGCGCAAAAACAGGCCGGCCAGATATCTCGTCAAACGCTTCATGGGCGGGCAGAAGTCTCACGCTCTGGATGAGCTGTCGAGCGACCTTGAGACCTTTCCCGGCCCGGTTCAAGCTTGGGGCGCGCCGCAGGGGCCCTTTGCCGCGCCGCTGTTGCGGGATTGACGCGGGCGGCAATCCCCGTGAAACTTGGCTGCAACCTTTGCCCACACCGCGAGCCCGTTTCGCCAACAAGGCCAGTTCATGCCCCAACAATTCGATCTTCACACCGCGGCGCTGGCTGGCGCCGCTGCACCCCTCGTCATCGTTTATGCGCATGAAGGGCAGGCCCCCGCTGGCGCTGCTGCGACTTTGTGGGCGCAGACGGGTCTGGACTGGATTCAGGCGAGCAAGGCTGCCGCTTTTACCGGCAAGCAGGGGCAGGGGCTCGATGTGCTGACCGCTGCGGGGCGCCTCCTCGTGCTGGGCGCCGGTAACGGGGGCAGCGAAACCCCGCTCAATGCCTGGACCGACCGGGGCGGCTCGCTCATGGCCAAGATCCTCGCCAGCCGCGTGCCCACCGTTGCCGTTGTGGTCGATGAGGCCGGCGCCACCCCGGCTGCCATTGCCGAACTCGCCGCCGGCCTGCGCCTGCGCCAATACAAGTTCGATAAATACAAGGCCGTGCGCGAGGATGCGCCGGCCGATCTTGCCGTCACCCTCCATGTGGCCGATCCGGCGGCGGTCGATGCCGCTATTGCCGATCGCGGTGCGGTGGTGGACGGAACGCTCCTTGCGCGTGAGCTGGTCAACGAGCCCGCCAATGTGCTGGGCCCGGTGGAATTTGCCGACCGGGTGTCCGAGCTTGCCGAGCATGGCATCAATGTCGAGATCCTCCTGCCCGAGGACATGAAGCGGCTGGGCATGGAATCGCTGCTTTGCGTGGCGCAAGGCTCGGCCCGTCCGGCGCGCCTTGCCATCATGCAGTGGCGCGGCGGCGATGTGGATGCCGCGCCCCTCGCCTTTGTAGGCAAGGGCGTCGTGTTCGACAGCGGCGGCATTTCCATCAAGCCCGCTGCCAGCATGGAAGACATGAAGGGCGATATGGGCGGCGCCGCGGCCGTTACCGGGCTGATGCTGGCGCTCGCCAAGCGCAAGGCGCCGGTCAACGCCGTGGGCGTGATTGGCCTCGTCGAAAACATGCCATCGGCGACCGCGGTGCGCCCGGGTGATATCGTCAAGGCCATGTCGGGCACGACGATCGAAGTGGTCAACACCGATGCCGAAGGCCGGCTCGTGCTGGCCGATGCGCTCTGGTACACTCAGCAGCGCTTCAAGCCGCGCTTCATGATCAATCTGGCGACCCTGACCGGGGCGATCATCGTCGCGCTGGGCCATGATCACGCCGGGCTGTTCTCCAACAATGACGAGCTCTCGATCCAGCTGCTCAATGCCGGCCTTGCCGCCAATGAAAAGCTCTGGCGACTGCCGCTCTCGCCGGCTTATGAAAAGCTCATTGAATCGCGCTTCGCCGATATCAAGAACACCGGCGGCCGTCCGGCCGGCTCGATCACGGCGGCCCATTTCCTGCAGCATTTCGTCAATGATGTGCCCTGGGCCCATCTCGATATTGCCGGCATGGCCTTTGGCGCTGGCAATAGCGAGATCAACGCCTCCTGGGCGCCGGGCTTTGGCGTGGCGCTGCTGGACCGGCTGGTCCGCGACTTCTACGAGAACTGAGCCGCGCATCGGAGCTGGCATGGCCGAAGTTCTGTTTTACCATCTGGAGCAGCGCCCGCTGGAAGCGGTGCTGCCCCAATTGCTGGAAAAAACCCTCGAACGCGGCTGGCGGGCGGTGGTGGAAATCGGCAGCCCGGAGCGCGCCGAAGCGCTCGAGGCGCATCTGTGGACCTATCGGGACGACAGTTTCCTGCCTCATGGGCTGGCTGGCGAAGACACCGATCCGCTCCAGCCGGTGCTCCTGACCACAACCAGCGAAAATCTTAACGGGGCCGAAGTGCGCTTTTTCGTTGATCGCGCCGTACCGCAATCGGCCGAGGGCTATCAGCGGCTGGTTTATCTATTTTCCGGGCACGATCCCGATGCTGTGGCCGAAGCGCGCCTCGCCTGGCGGGCGCTGACGCCGGGCAATACGGTCACCTACTGGCAGCAAAACCAGGACGGACGCTGGAGCAAACGCGCTTGACCCCCGACCTTGCCGCTCCCAGCCGCCACAGCCTTGCCGAAGACATCTTCGCCATGCTCATCGGCACCATGCTGGTGGGGCTGGGCATCGTGTTTTATGCCGAAGCCACCCTCATCACCGGCAGCACGGCCGGCCTTGCGCTCCTCTTGCAATACGGCACGGGCCTGAGCTTCGGGCTGCTGTTCTTTGTCATCAACCTGCCGTTCTACCTCCTCGCCGTTTTGCGCATGGGCTGGCCGTTCGCGATAAAGACCTTTTGCTGCGTGGGGCTCGTGTCAGTGTTTTCATCCGCTATTCCCAACTGGATCGATATCGGGCGCATCGAGCCGCTTTATGCCGCGCTGATGGGCGGGGGCGTGATCGGGCTCGGCATCCTGTCGCTGTTCCGGCACAAGGCGAGCGTGGGCGGCATCAACATCCTCGCCCTTTACCTGCAGGACAATTTCGGCATTCGCGCCGGCTATGTGCAGCTGGGGATTGATGCAGTGATCCTGGGCGCGGCGTTTTTCATCCTGCCGCTCGACCGGGTGCTTTATTCGCTCTTGGGCGCGCTGGTGCTCAATCTCATCATCGCCACCAAGCACCGCTCCGGGCGCTATGTGGGCTTCAGCTGAGCCTCAGGGTCCCGGCACGGCCTTGCCGGGCTTCTGGCTGGTATAAAGCTGCATATAGTCCTGCATCATCTCGTAGCAAAAGATGATCTCATGCGTTTGCGGGTCATAAAAGGCGTTAGCCTCGCCGCAGCGCTTGGCATTGAGTTGCACCGGTTTGCTGAGGCTGTAATGGCCGCGCAATTCGTCCGCCACCTGCTCGAAGACGCCACTGTCCTTGAAGGCATCCGCCGCCCCTTTGAGGCGTCCGCTGATGGTCTGATAGGAAACCGTGACCTGCGTCTTGCTCTTTTTGCCGTCGCGCCCGGCCAGGAGCTTGCTCAGGCTCCGGTTGACGAGCCGGTAGTCGTCGGGGCAGGTGCTTTGCCGGCCCGGATCAATGGCATAGGCATTGGCGATGGGGGCAAAGGCGCGCGCGTCGCTGCCCACCATCAGGCACACGATCCCAAAGGCGCGCTGCCGGTCGAGGCTGTGGTTGTCATAAAAATCGGTATCATCGAGCTTGGCGCCATAGACCAGCCCCGACAGCAGCCAGCCGCGCGCCGCATCGGCCAGCACCGCTTCGGCATGGGGCGTGCCCTGGTTGAGCAGCGTCCAGGTCGCCATGTTGTCGGCCGCGTCTTCCTCGCGCCCCAGCACCGGCAGCCCCAGCTGATGGACCAAAAGATGCGCCATTTCGTGATAGAGCACGAAAAGGCTGTTGTTGGCGGCAAATTCAATCACCCGCGCCCGCCGCTCGGCCTCGCTCAGCGGCTGCGCCTGCGCCGCGCTGCCAACCATCAGCAACAGGGACATGACGACGGCAAGGCCCGGGCCCCAAAAGCGCATAGCGGTTCTTTCCGGTCGTTGATCCCTCGTGGG
>JAQSXP010000152.1 GCA_029256605.1 Devosia sp.
CCCTTAGCTGGCGGCGCGCTTGGTGCCGGCGATGAAGGCACCGAAATGCCGGCCGATCAGGGGCACGACAACAAGCACGATCGTGCTGGCCATGCATGGCACCAGCACGAGGCTGCGCTGCCAGATGTCCCACCCTGTGGTGAGCGGCATCAGCACGTAAAGATAAAGCGTAACGACGGGATAAACCGCCACGGACATGACCAGCGCCATGCGCAGGCGAGAAGCAAGGAAGGAAGGCATTTGTCTGCTCCAAACAGAACGGTACGTTTCGTTCCATAACGGAACGGAGCGTTTCGATCAATGCTTTTCTTTGCCGCCGCGCTGGCCCATATTCAGGTCATGAGCACCTTACCCCCAGATGAGGCCGACGAACGGCGCCGCTCCATAGGCGCCCGCCGCAATCCGGAAACCGAACAGGCAATCCTTGAGGCGGCCGAAGCCATCATGGCCGAAGAGGGGATTGCCGGCTTTTCCATTGAGGCCGTGGCCAAGCGCGCCCGGGCCGGCAAGCCCACCATCTACAAGTGGTGGCCGGGCAAAACCGCGCTGCTGCTTGATGTCTACCATCGCCACAAGCCGGCGGCGGTGCATACCGATACCGGCAGCACCGAAGGGGATGTGCTGGCGTTCCTCACCGGCATCTTTGCCCATTGGGGCGAAACGGGCGCGGGCAATGTGTTTCGCTTCGTGATCGCGGAAGCCCAGCGCGACGAACAAGCCGCCACGTCCCTACGCGCTTATGCGGCGCAGCGGCGGCTCCAGACCGGGGCGATTTTCGAGCGGGGGGTGGCACGGGGCGAACTGGCCGCCGATACCGATGTCGGTCTTGCGGCCGATGCACTGGCCGGCTTTGTCTGGCACCGGCTGCTGACGGGGCGGGTCGAATGCGACCCTGAGCAATTGGCCAAACTGGCTCGGCAGATGGTCCGGGGGCTGCTCGCCCCCGGCGCCTGATCGGTTTTACTGCGCGGGGGCCGCTTCTGGTGCGGCTTCCGGAGCAGCTTCCTCTTCGCCCGCTTCGGCAGCTTCGGCAGCTTCTGCGGCTTCCGCCGGCTCGGTCTGGGCTTCCACGGCAGCGGCCAGCGCGGGATCGGGGATCTCGATCTCGACGCCATCCATCAGCTTGGCGACTTCAGCGTCAAACGCATTCATCAGCAGCTGCTGCTGCAGCTGACCGGCGACCTGCTCGATGGGCGCGGGGCTCGACTTGCGCTTTTCCTCGAGCCGGATGATGTGCCAGCCGAACTGGGACTGCACGGGATCGCTGATCTGGCCGGGCTCGGTCAGGGCAAAGGCGGCTTCCTCGAACTGGGGCACCATCATGCCCTGGCTGAAGAAACCGAGATCCCCGCCATTGGCGGCACCCGGATCGATCGACTTTTCCTTGGCAACTTCGGCAAAATCGGCGCCGCCATCGAGTTCGGCCTTGACCGCCTTGGCCTCGTCCTCGGTCTGCACCAGGATGTGGCTGGCATGGATCTCATCGGCCGGCTCGAAATCGGCGACATATTTGTCGTATTCGGCGCGCACCGCGTCCTCGGTGACGGCGGCGGCGATCACATCGGCGAAATAGGCGCGGCGCAGGGCGCGCTCTTCCAGATATTCAAGCCGCTGCTGGAAGAGGGGCGTCGTGTCCATGCCCGCTTCCTTGGCGGCGCCGGCCATCACTTTCATGTCAATCAGCACGCGCAGCAGGAAGGCCTTGCGCTGGTCGGGCGGCATCTGGCTCAGTTCCTGGGTCAGGTCTTCGGCCGCAAAGCTGAGGTCCGCCTCGGTGATGGGCTCGCCACCCACTGTGGCGACCACTGCGTCCGGCGCCGGCGTGGCCGGTTCGGCCGCGGGGGCAGTTTCGGTGGTCGGAGCCGCGGGAGCCGCGTCCTGGGCCAGGGCCGGCAGGCCTGCCGCCAGAACCAGCGCCAAGGCACTTACGGTGCGCCCAAGGCGCTTGGATGAAAACAGCATAGCGTGGTTCTCCTTGACGGGCGCATGCGCTGGGCATGGCCGCTGGTGGTCGGCAATGGGGGCACCTCGGGAAAGGCGCGCGCCTGCCTGTCATGGCTTAGCGGCCAAAATGTGCCACTCGCTAGAGAAGCCTTGGGGATGGTTAAGGCTCCATGACGGGCCCATTTTACTGGGCGGCGCGCAGATGTGGCCGATTTCGCCGAAGTTGACAAGGCAAGGGGGCGCTCTTACATCTCAGCCGCATTTTACGGCATGCTTCCGCTGGCCAGAATGGCTGATGGCGCATGTGGAAAACCCCCGGAGCCACGAGGCTCCACATCGTGCGATCGAGGCAAAGGATGATCTTCTTGCCCCGGCGCGGACCACTCATGGCTCCCTGCGCCACGATGATCAAACAAAGGACGTTCTAGATGGCTCTTGCTGCACTTGCCCGGCGGCTTTTCGGTACCGCGTCCGATCGGCATGTGAAGCGGTTTCACCCCAATGTCGCGGCCATCAATGCGCTGGAATCCGAACTGGAGGGATTGTCCGACGAGGCGCTGCGCGCCCGCACCGAGCAGTTCAAGACGCAGCTGCAAAACGGCGCCGATCTCGACGATCTGATCGTGCCCGCCTTTGCCACCGTCCGCGAAGCGTCCAAGCGCGTGCTTGGCATGCGCCACTTCGATGTGCAGCTGATCGGCGGCATGGTGCTCAATGACCGCTCCATCGCCGAAATGCGCACCGGTGAAGGCAAGACGCTGGTGGCAACGCTCCCCGTCTACCTCAATGCCCTCACGGGCAAGGGCGTCCATGTCGTGACGGTCAACGACTATCTAGCCCGCCGCGACGCCGCCTGGATGGGCCAGATCTACAATTTCCTCGGCCTTTCCTACGGCATCATCGTGCATGGCCTGTCCGATGCCGAGCGCAAGGCTGCCTATGGCGCCGACATCACCTATGGCACCAACAACGAGTTCGGCTTCGATTATCTGCGCGACAACATGAAATATACGCGCGCCCAGATGGTGCAGCGCGGTCATGCTTATGCGATCATCGACGAAGTGGACTCCATCCTCATCGACGAGGCGCGCACGCCCCTCATCATTTCGGGCCCTTCCGAAGACCGCTCCAATCTTTATGTCCAGATCGACGAGATGATGGAGCTGATTGGGGAGGGCGATTTCGAGCTCGACGAAAAGCAGCGCGCCGCCACCTTTACCGATCAGGGCATCGAAAAGCTCGAAGCGCGCCTGGCCGAAGTGGGGCTCCTCAAGTCCGAATCCCTTTATGACGTGGAAAACGTCGCCCTCGTGCACCACGCCAATTCGGCCCTGCGCGCGCACAAGCTCTTCCGCAAGGACAAGGACTATATCGTGCGCAACGATGAAGTCGTCATCATCGACGAATTCTCGGGCCGCATGATGCCTGGCCGGCGTTATTCGGAAGGTCTGCACCAGGCGCTCGAAGCCAAGGAACACGTCAAGATCCAGCCGGAAAACCAGACCCTGGCCTCGATCACCTTCCAGAACTATTTCCGCCTTTACGAAAAGCTCGCCGGCATGACCGGTACGGCCGCCACCGAAGCGGAAGAATTTGCCGACATCTACAAGCTCGACGTCGTTACCGTGCCCACCAATCTGCCGGTGCAGCGCCGCGACGACGAAGACGCGATCTATCGCACTGCCGCCGAAAAGTTCGACGCCATTGCCGATATGATCAAGCAGTGCCAGGAGCGCGGCCAGCCCGTGCTGGTGGGCACGACCTCGATCGAAAAGTCCGAAATGCTGGCCGAGCTGCTGCGCCAGAAGAATGTCGGCGCCATGAACGTGCTCAATGCGCGCCACCATGAGCAGGAAGCCCAGATCGTTGCCGATGCCGGCATGCCCGGCGCCATCACCATTGCCACCAACATGGCCGGCCGCGGCACCGACATCCAGCTCGGCGGCAATCTCGAAATGCGCATCGAAAAGGAAGCCGTAGGCCTCGAAGGGGCCGAGCGCGACGCCAAGATCGCCGAGATCAAGGCCAAGATCGCCGAAGACAAGGCCAAGGCTATCGCCGCGGGCGGCCTTATGGTGATCGGCACCGAGCGCCACGAGTCGCGCCGGATCGACAATCAGCTGCGCGGCCGTTCGGGCCGTCAGGGCGACCCCGGCCATTCCGCCTTCTTCCTGTCGCTGCAGGACGATCTGATGCGCATCTTCCCGGTGGATTCCATGGATTCCATGCTGGGCAAGCTCGGGCTCGAACAGGGCGAAAGCATCACCCATCCCTGGGTCACCAAGGCCATCGAGCGCGCCCAGGGCAAAGTCGAAGCGCGCAACTTCGACATCCGCAAGAACATCCTCAAATATGACGACGTGATGAATGATCAGCGCAAGGTGATCTTTGAGCAGCGTCTCGAGATGATGGATGCCGAGGATGTCAGCGACACCGTGCGCGACATGCGCCACGATGTGGTGGAAGCCATTGTCGCCAAGGCCATCCCCCCGCGCTCCTATCCCGAGCAGTGGAATGTCGAGCAGCTGACCGCCGCCGCCAAGACCTATCTCAATATCGATGTGCCCGTGGCCCAGTGGGCCGAGGAAGAACATATCGATGCCGAAACCGTCACCGAGCGCCTGATCAAGGCCGCCGACGAATTCATGGCCAGCAAGGAGCAGCGCACGCTCGAAGCCATGGAAGCGGCCGGCACGCCCAACCCCACCGTGATGCGGCAGGTGGAAAAATCCATTCTGCTGCAGTCCATCGACGGGCTCTGGCGCGAACACCTCGTGACCCTCGATCACCTCTCCAAGGTCGTGGGCTGGCGCGGCATGGCCCAGCGCGATCCGCTCAACGAATACAAGCAGGAAGCCTATGAGCTCTTCCAGGCGCTGTTGACCAATCTGCGCGAACTGGTGACCACCCAGCTTTCCCATGTGGAACTGCAGATCCGCCCACCCGTGTCGGCTCCTGATCTCAGTGCCTTGCGCGAAACCCATATTGATCCGCTCACCGGCGAAAACGACGCCGATGGCGACGACACTTTCGACGACTCCCTCGGGGCCACCGGCGAGGATCCCTCCCTCCAGCCGCTCGATCCCGCCCTCCTCGTCGGCGTGTCCCGCAACGCCCCATGTCCTTGCGGCTCGGGCAAGAAGTTCAAGCACTGCCACGGCGCTTTCTAAGCCAAAGGCCCGGACGCAAGTCCGGGCCTTTTTATTTGCGCAAGGAGCCTC
>JAQSXP010000153.1 GCA_029256605.1 Devosia sp.
GCCAGGTTGAGCGCTTCCTTGTTGATGGGCGCGGTCACGATGCAGCCGATGCGGCCGGCTTCGGAATCGCGCACTGCCTTTTCGATGAAGCGGAAAGCGGCGTCGCCGCCGCGCGGATCGAGCTTGCCCCAGGGGAGCGGGCCGCCTTCAATCGGCAGCTCTTCCACCACGCCATCAAGATCGAGCGTCACGCCGGTGGCGGCCAGCGCCAGTTCCAGCGTCGCCCGGTCGCCATAGATGCGGGTGCGCGCCCGGTCCTCGGGGCTCATCTCGCTGAGCGCGCGCACGCTGATCTCGGGTCCGACCCCGGCGGGGTCGCCCATGGTAATGCCGATTACATCGCTCATGCAGCGCCTCCATCGATCCAGCCCTGGGGCAGCCGGACATATTTGATTGCCCGCCGGAAATAGGTGTAGGCGACATGGATCGCCCCATCCTCGCCCTCCAGCAGATAGGGATAGGACAATTCCTTGTTGCGGCCGTCTTCGGAATTGTTGGACAGGCACGTGCCGGGGCTGTCATCGATGACGCGGCGAAGCGGCCAGGTCAGCCCGCCATCGCTCGAGACGCAAAGGCTCAGCGGCGCGCGCGGCACGCCCCAGATCGGCTGGCAGCCGCCCGTGGCGTCCGGCCGATCGTCGCCCGCTTCGATCTCGTCATAAAGCGAAACGCGCCGGTCGCTCGAAGTGGCCGCGGAAGCGGGGTTGCACACCATGGCCAGCCGTCCATCGCGCAGACGCACCACGTTGATCGAGGAATTGTTGTTGGGCACATCGGTCGGCTCGGGGGCCGACCAGGTGAGGCCGCCATCAAGGCTTTCCGAGCGATGCACGAAGTCCGACTGCCGGCGGCGATAGAAGGCGACCATATGCTCCCCATCGAGCGGCACGATGGTCATATGCACCGAGCCGATGGAGCCGGGCACTTCGGTCAGCTGCCAGCTCTCGCCATCGTCATGGCTGACGGCAACGCCCGCGGTGTCATGGCTGCCGTTCCAGCGCTGACCGGGGCGCGGGATGCAGCGGAACACCGGCATCATCCAGGCGCCATCGGCGCGGCGCACAAAGCGGGCGCGCACAAACGTGCCCAGGGGCAGATCGACGAGCCGCGGCTCGCCCCCGGCGAGGAGGCCATTTTCGAGCGTGATCGGGCGGGCCCGCAGCAGGCACTCGTCCTGGTTCCCGGCGGGCTGGGCGGTGTGGAACAGCTGCCACTGGCCGCGCTCGTTACGCGTCAGCACCGGGTTTTGCTCGGAGCGCTCGGGATCATTGCTCAGCTGCACCGGCTCGGACCAGCGCTCGGCGCCGGGCGCCAGCGTGCAGCCGAACACGGAAATGTCGGACTTGCCCTCGAGCGTGCCGCCGAACCATAGGCAAGCCAGCGTGCCATCCTCCAGGCGCTCGATGAAGGCGGCGTGGTTCTGCACCATGGGCGAAGGCAGATAGGCCTCCAGCAAGCCGTCCTGCCCGGGCAGGATCTCCCCCGTCATGCGAGCGGCAATTTGGTCTGGAGTCATGTCTCTCCCCACGGTTTTGGTTGCCGCAAACTCGGCGGGACAATCCATGTTGTCAAGTTATTATTGCCACATTTCACACGGATAAGCCCGCGGGTGATGCAGATTGATGTATTACTTCAGTTGGTTAGTTGGGAGAACGGAATGCCGCAGCGGCACCCACCCAAATTCGTTTGACAACTCTATGACAGCGCTAGATAGTGCCGGCCAACGGCAAGCCGACTGCTATCGGCGCGTCCGGAGGAACGAGCGGGAGCGCTTCGCAGCGGCGTTCATCCATCCGCAAGCTGCCCTAGGGAGGTAGAATTGATCTTCAAACGCATTCTGGTCGGCGTTCTGCTGGCTTCCACCGCGATTGCCCCGGCAATGGCGCAGTCCGATACCGATATCACCGTGGTCTTGAGCGAAGAGCTCGACCTGGTGGATCCCTGCATGGCCACCCGGTCCAATATCGGCCGCGTCGTGCTCCAGAACATCAGCGAAACCCTGACCGAGCTCGATGTGCGCGGCGACAAGGGTCTGATGCCGCGCCTGGCGGAATCGTGGGAAGACAAAGGCGACGGCACTTGGCAGTTCAAGCTGCGCGAGGGTGTGTCCTTCTCCGATGGCACCACCTTTGACGCTGCCGACGTCAAGCACTCCTTTGACCGCGTGTTCAGCGACCAGTTGACCTGCGAAAGCGCCCGCTATTTCGCCGACACCGACCTGACCTTCACCGTGGTCGATGACCACACCATCGACGTCAAGGCCGAGCCCGCGCAGCCCATTCTGCCGCTGCTGATGTCGCTCGTGACCATCGTT
The DNA here is from genome assembly GCA_029256605.1 of Devosia sp. Classification (GTDB taxonomy): domain Bacteria; phylum Pseudomonadota; class Alphaproteobacteria; order Rhizobiales; family Devosiaceae; genus Devosia. The sequence goes on from JAQSXP010000153.1 coordinate 2,315, forward strand.
CCGTCCGAAACCCCGATGGAATTCGTGCGTGAGCCGATCGGCACCGGCCCCTATTCCATGACCGACTGGACCGCCGGCCAGCAGATCGTGCTGACCCGCCGCGACGATTACTGGGGCGAGGCTCCAGCCGTGACCTCGGCCACCTATGTGTTCCGCTCCGAGCCTGCCGTGCGCGCGGCCATGGTGGAAACTGGCGAAGCCGATATCGCCCCCCAGATCACCGAAGTGGAAGCCACCAACCCGGCGACCGACTTCACCTATCCCAATTCCGAAACCGTCTATCTGCGCATCGACCAGACCGTCGAGCCCATGGGTGACCTGCGCGTCCGCAAGGCGCTGAACGCCGCCATCGACCGCGAAGCCTTTATCGGCACCGTGCTCGCCGCCGGCACTGAACTCGCCACCGCCATGGTCCCGCCAACGACGCTGGGCTGGAACGCCGACCTTGAGCCCCATGCCTATGACCCCGAACAGGCCAAGGCCTGGCTCGCGGAGGCCGAAGCGGAGGGCGTCAACATCAAGGCACCCATCGAGGTGATCGCCCGCACCGAGAACTTCCCCCATGTCACCGAAGTGGGCGAAGCCCTGGTGCAGATGCTCAATGAAGTGGGCTTCAATGCCAGCCTGCGCATGGTCGAAGTGGCCGAGCACGAGCAGTACTACTCCAAGCCCTATCCCGAAGGCCGTCCTGCCCAGCTCGTTGTCGCCCAGCATGACAATTCGCGCGGCGACCCGGTGTTCTCGATGTACTTCAAGTACCACAGCAACGGCACCCAGTCGGGCGTCAGCGACCCCAAGGTCGATGAACTTATCGAAAAGGCCACGGCTGCCACCGGCGAGGAACGCGCTGCCCTTTGGTCCGAGCTCTTTGCCTATGTGCATGACGAGATCGTCGCCGACGCCCTCCTCTTCCACATGGTTGGCCATAGCCGCGTCAGTGAGCGTCTCGACTTCACGCCCACCATCGCCACCAACCAGCAGCTGCAGCTCTCGGAAATCGGCTTCAAGTAAGCCGCCCCGATTACTAAACTTCGCGATGCCGGGCCCAAGCCCCGGCATCGTCTTTCGCTTCCAACCGGATGATCGGCCATGACCAAACTGATCTCGCAGCGCGCCATCGCCAGCTTGCTGTCGCTCCTGGGCCTGCTCGTGCTGGTCTTTTTCCTGTCCCGCCTCACCGGTGATCCGGCGGCGCTGTTCCTGCCCATCGATGCGACCGAGGAAATGAAGGCGCAGTTCCGCGCCATCAATGGCCTGGACCTGCCGCTGATGGAACAGTTCGGCCGCTATGTCTGGGATTTCCTGCATCTCGATTTTGGCGAAAGCCTGCGCAAGGCGCGTCCGGCCATCGATGTGGTGCTGGAAGCCTATGCCTGGACCTTGCCGCTGGCGCTGATCACTATGGCGCTCGTTGTCGTGGCCTCCATTATCCTGGGCGCCCTGGCTGCCTTCAATGTCGGTGGGTTCTTTGACCGGCTGGTGTCGATCATCTCGCTGATCGGCGCTTCGGCCCCCGATTTCTGGATTGCCATCGTCGCCATCGTCATCTTCTCGATCAACCTGGCCTGGCTGCCCACTTCGGGCGTCGGCACGCCCTGGCACTGGATCTTGCCCATTGCCGTGCTGTTTGTGCGCCCCTTCGGGCTCATCGTGCAGGTGGTGCGCGGCTCCATGCTGGCGGCGCTGAGCGCCCCCTATGTCAAGACGGCCAAGGCTAAGGGCGTACGCAACCTGCCCATCATTTTCGTGCATACGCTGCGCAATGCCATGCTGCCCGTGATCACCGTGATCGGCGACCAGGCCGCAGCCATGCTCAACGGCGCGGTGATCGTTGAAACCATTTTCGGCTTCCCCGGCATCGGCAAGCTCATGATCGACTCCATCCTGCAGCGCGATTTCAATGTCGTGCTTGCCGCCATCATGGTCACCGCCATCGCCATTTTCCTCATGAACATCCTGATCGACATCGCCTATGGCCTGCTCGATCCGCGCATTCGGCACTGAGGAGGCGCGCCATGTCGGACCTGTCTACCGTCACTCCCGCCCCCAGCGAAAAACAGCGCCATTGGCCGCTGCTCTCGATGCTCTGGCGCGACAAGCTGGCCTTTGTGTCAGCCATCGTGCTGCTGATCATCGTCCTCTTTGCCGTGTTCGGCCCCATGCTGCTGGGCGATCTCGCCTCGAGCCAAAACCTGCGCGGCCGCAACAGCCCGCCCTTTGACCTCGCGCGCGGCTGGGCCTTTGTGCTGGGCGGCGATAGCCTTGGCCGCCCCATGCTCGCGCGCCTCGTCGTCGCGGCGCGCTCGACCATGCTGGTTGCCGCCGGCACCGTAGCCGTCGCCATGCTGGTGGGCGCCGTGCTGGGGCTGCTCGCCGGTTATCTCGGCAAGCATGTCTCGCAGGCCATCATGCGCCTCGCCGACGTCATCATGAGCTTCCCCTCGCTCCTCATCGCGGTGATCGTGCTTTACGTGCTGGGCCCCTCCATCCCCAACATGATCCTGGTTCTGGCTATCACCCGCATCCCCATCTATCTGCGCACCACCCGCGCCGAAGTGCTCGAAGTGCGCCAGCGTATGTTCGTGCAGGCCGCCGTGGTGATGGGCGCCTCCAACCGCCGCATCATCCTCCGCCATATCCTGCCGGTGGTTGCGCCCACGTTGGTCACCATCGCGACGCTCGATTTTGCCTTTGTGATGCTGGCCGAATCTTCGCTGTCGTTCCTCGGCATCGGCATTCAGCCGCCCGACATCACCTGGGGCCTGATGGTGTCGCAGGGCCGCCCTTATCTGACCTCGGCCTGGTGGCTGGCCTTCTGGCCGGGCCTGCTGATCGT
>JAQSXP010000154.1 GCA_029256605.1 Devosia sp.
TGGGGCGTCATCTTTCCCACCGATCCGCTGCAAACCCCGCGCCATCCGAGCCAGCTTTATGAAGCGGCGCTCGAAGGCCTACTCCTGTTCCTCGTGATCCGCTTCGTCACCCACATCGCCTATGGCCTGCGCCGCCCCGGCCTTACCGCTGGCATCTTTGCCATCGGCTATTCGCTCGCCCGCATTGCCGTGGAATTCGTGCGCCTGCCCGACGAGCAGATCGGCTATCTCTATGGCGGCTGGCTCACCATGGGCCAGGTGCTCAGCCTGCCGATGCTGATCGGCGGCATCATCCTTGTTATCTATGCCTCGCGAGGCCGCCATGTCCGCTGACAAGCCGAGCCTGTCCGAAGTCATCGCCATGCAGATCCGCGAAACCGGTCCCATGTCGGTCGCGACCTTTATGGGCCTTTGCCTCACCCATCCGCGCGAAGGCTATTACAAGGGCGCCGATCCGCTGGGTGCCGCCGGCGACTTCATCACCGCCCCCGAGATCAGCCAGATGTTTGGCGAACTGATCGGGTTCTTCTTCGTCAATCTCTGGCAGCAACTTGGCCAGCCCAAGAGCTTCACCCTGCTTGAGCTCGGTCCCGGCCGCGGCACACTGATGGCCGATATGCTGCGCGTCGCCTGCCGCGCTGAAGGCTTCCGCGACGCTCTCCAGTTGCGCCTGTTTGAAACCAGTCCTGGCCTCATTGCCGAACAGCACCGACGGCTTGAGCCCTATGAGCCGCAATGGATTAACAGCTTCGATAAGGTCGGGCCCGGGCCGCTCCTTGTCGTTGCCAACGAGTTCTTTGACGCCATGCCGATCCGGCAATTCGTGCGCACCGAACAGGGCTGGAACGAACGCCTGGTCGGGCTTTCTGACGACAAGCTGGCTTTTGGCCTGTCGCCCACTCCCATTCCCGCCAGCACCATGCCAACGGCCATCGCCGATGCGCCGCCCAATGCCGTGTTCGAGGTCGGCTTTGCTGCCGGCGAGGTGATGTCACGCCTCTCCCGCCTCATTGCGGCGCAAGGCGGCGCCATCCTCGCCATCGACTATGGCTATGGGCGCACCCAGACTGGCGAAACGCTGCAGGGTGTGCGCCGCCATGCCTTTGCCGATGTGCTCGATGCGCCCGGGGAAACCGATCTTTCCGCGCATGTGGATTTCGAAGCGCTAGGCAATGTCGCGCGCAATGCCGGCCTTGCGGTTCAGCCGCTCGCGACGCAGGGTGAATTCCTGTCCCGCCTTGGCATCAACGAGCGCACCCGCGCCCTCAGCGCCGCAAATCCGGGCTCAGCCAAGGACCTGGAAGCGGCCCGCAACCGCCTCGTCGCCCCCAATCAGATGGGTGATCTCTTCAAGGTCTTTTGCGCCGCCAGTCCCGGCCTGCAGCCGCCAGGATTGAGCGCATGAACGTTCCCCACGAACAAAGCCCCGGCCTCATCGCCATTCCCAGTGTCCGGCACGCCTTTTTCGGCCGCGAGGGTGGTTTATCGGAAGGGCCGTTCTCCAGCCTCAATCTCTCCGACACCAATGGCGACGATCCCGCTGTAGTGGCTGATAACCGCAAGCTGGTGACGGCAGCCTTGGGCTTTGACCCCCACCGCCTGGCGCTGCTCAAGCAGACCCATTCCGCCCGCGTGGTGACGATCACCGGGCCCCATTCCGGCCCCCGGGTCGAGGCCGATGCGATGGTCAGCGCCCGCAACGGCATCGCCCTGGGCATTCTCACCGCCGATTGCACTCCCATTCTGCTCGCCGACCCGGTGGCCGGCGTTGTCGGGGCGGCCCATGCCGGCTGGCGTGGCGCCGCCGACAACATCATCAGCGCCACCCTCGCGGCCATGGCGGAACTCGGGGCGGAGCCAGCCCGGATCATCGCCGCCATCGGCCCCACCATCAGCGGTGCCAATTACGAAGTGGGCGAACAGTTCAAGGCCGATTTCCTTGCCCTTCATCCCGGCAGCGAGCACCGCTTCAGCCAGCCACCCGAAGGCCAGGCGCATTTCGACCTTCCCGGCTTTGTCGCCGATCAGCTGGCCGCCGCGGGGGTCAGCACCGTTGATAAGGTCGGGGGCTGCACCTATGCCGATCCCGCTCGCTATTTCTCCCATCGCTACGCTACGCATGCCGGCACGACGACCGGCCGGCAGATCGCCATCATCGGTCTTGGATAAATCTTCTTATCTATCCTGTGTTAGGAGCGTTGCTAGTCAGGGCTTCAGCCGTTAATGCTCCGCCCGAAACTGATAGCCCCGCCTTCCCCGGGGCCGTTGAGACAGGATCACCCCATATGAAGCTGGTCACCGGCAACTCCAACCGTGCCCTCGCTGAAGCCGTCGCCTCCTATCTGGAACTCCCTTTGACCGACTGCACGGTCAAGCGGTTCGCCGATAAGGAAGTCTATGTCGAGGTGCATGAAAACGTGCGCGGCGAGGATGCCTTCATCCTGCAGTCGACGAGCTTTCCCGCCAACGACAACCTGATGGAATTGCTGATCCTGACCGATGCGTTGCGCCGCTCATCGGCCCGCCGCATCACCGCGGTTCTCCCCTATTTCGGCTATGCCCGCCAGGACCGCAAGTCGGCGCCCCGCACGCCCATCTCGGCCAAGCTCGTGGCCAATCTCATCGCTGGCGCGGGCGTCAATCGCGTGATTACGCTTGATCTGCACGCCGCCCAGATCCAGGGCTTTTTCGACATCCCGACCGACAACCTTTATTCGGCGCCGGTGATGACGCGCGATATCGAGCAGAATTACGACACCAACAATCTGATGATCGTGTCGCCCGACGTTGGCGGCGTTGCCCGTGCCCGGGCCATTGCCCAGCGCATCGGCGCCGATCTCGCCATTGTCGACAAGCGCCGCCCTCGCGCCGGCGTGTCGGAAGTCATGAACATCATCGGCGATGTGTCCGGCCATTCCTGCCTCTTGATCGACGACATCGTCGATAGCGGCGGCACCCTGGTAAACGCCGCTGAGGCCCTGATCAAGGCCGGTGCCAAGGAAGTCTCCGCCTACATTACCCATGGCGTGCTGTCCGAAGGCGCTTCCGCCCGCATCGCCGGCTCCAAGCTCAAGGAACTGGTGATCACCGATTCCATCGAGCAGACCGAAGCTCAGCGCAATGCCGGCAATATCCGGCGCGTTTCCATTGCCCCTCTCATTGGCGAGGCCATCGCCCGCACCGCCAGCGAGCAAAGCGTTTCGAGCCTCTTCGACTGATCCAGTCCCTGCGGACTGCGCCCCCGCCCGCCGGGGGCGCCAATGCTCCACGAGAGCAAAGCCGCCCAAGCCCTTGGGATGACTCGCAGTCGGCCTGCCGAGCACGGTCTGCGCCAGGCCGGCCAGCGCTCCGGCGGTCCGCAAATCCCCGCCAAAACTAACCCGCACGCTGCCGCGCGCCGAGCATTCCCTTGCTCCTCCCCCGGCTTTGGGCTATAGCCCGCCCATGAAGCGCTCGTCACCCCTGGAGGACGGGCGCGTATGCTGTTGTAAGGACGCATACACCAACCCCATGAATGGATATTCCATGGCTGAGACCAAGGTGCTCAAGGCACAGGCGCGTGAGGGAGTGGGCAAGGGGGCCGCTCGTGAACTGCGTCGTCAGGGACTCGTTCCCGCTGTTATCTACGGTGACAAACAACCCCCCGTCACCATCTCGCTCGCCTACAAGGACGCGATGAAGCACATCTATGCCGGCGGCTTTCTGAGCCACGTCATCGATCTGGACGTCGACGGCACCGTCCACCGCGTGATCCCGCGCGACTACCAGCTCGATCCGGTCAAGGATTTCGCCCTGCACGTAGACTTCCTGCGCGTCGGTGCCAATTCCACGGTCAAGGTGGAAGTGCATGTCACTTTCATCAACGAGGAACAGAGCCCCGGCCTCAAGCGCGGCGGCACCCTCAATGTGGTGCGTCACACCGTTGAAGTGCTGGCTCCCAACGCTTCCATCCCCGAGGAGATCACCGTTGATCTCAGCGGCACGGAAATTGGCGACTCCATCCACATCTCGGCTGTGCAGCTGCCAGCCGGCGTGACCCCGACCATCACCGACCGCGACTTCACCATCGCCACCATCGTTGCTCCTTCGGCGCTCAAGTCGTCTGAAGGCGGCGAGGCCGAGCCCGGCGAAGAAGCCACCGCCTAGTCGGCCTGGTGTTCTGTTGCTGAATTTCGAGGCGGCCTCCGGGTCGCCTCGTTTTGTTTCGGGAGTTCCTCATGTACCTGCTGGTCGGCCTCGGCAATCCTGGCAACCAATATGCCGGCAACCGCCACAATATCGGCTTCATGGCCATCGACGCCATCGCGCGGCGCCACAATGCCGGTCCCTGGAAAAGCAAGCATGCCGGCCTGATTTCGGAAGCCACGATCAATGGCGAGCGCGTGTTGCTGCTCAAGCCGCAGACCTTCATGAACAAATCCGGCGACAGCGTGCAGCAGGTCGCCCGCTTCTATAAGATCGACCCCGCTGAGATCATCGTGCTCTATGACGAACTCGACCTCGCCCCCGGCAAGGTGCGGGTCAAGATCGGTGGCGGCAATGGTGGCCATAACGGGCTCCGCTCAATCGACCCGCAGATTGGCCTCAACTACAAGCGCGTTCGCCTCGGCATCGGCCATCCCGGCTCCAAGGACCTGGTCACCCACCATGTACTCGGCGATTTCAGCAAGGCCGATGCTACCTGGCTCGAGCCCCTGCTCGATGCCATCGCGGCCAATATCGGCATGCTGCTTGCGGGCGACGACAGCGGTTTCATGAACAAGCTCGCCCTGGCCACGAAGAGCGAGGGAGCCGCCTTGGCTGCGCCCAAGCCAGCCGCCAAGGCCCAGTCCCATATCCGCCAGGCTCGCCCCGTCGAGCCACAAGCCAAGCTGCCCGCTACCGGCCCAATGGCCGACATGCTCAAGCGCCTCCTCGGCAACAAGGACTAGGTCGCGCTCGGCCTTATACCATGATCCACCGGATCAGCGCCGCATTGACCGCTTCGGGCTGCTCGATCGTGGAGGCATGTCCGCAATCGGGCACCACCACGAGCTCGGCCCCCGCGATCCCTTCGGCAATTTCGCGCGCCCGCTCGGGTGGCGTCAGTGGATCGCTATCCCCCACCAGCACCAGCGTCGGCACCGTGATGGCGCCAAGG